>JBJKRF010000128.1:0-27373 GCA_046704785.1 Anaerolineales bacterium
CCGTAGACACCTTCAACAAGCGCAGCGAAGCCATCATGGCCTCTTAGTAACGTGGTCCAAAGACCGGGGCACTTTGGGATTTCTATTTACAGTGGCATGGGAGTAAATGAGAGGGTGTAGGCGGCGCTTCGCGCCGCCTACACCCTCTCAAATCCGCTTCATCCCGCAGATTAGACCCGTTTACAGATAAGATAAAACAAGTGCGCGAAGTTTACGCCTCGCGCACTTTGTGCTTTAATTAACCCGGCAGCAAAATTCCGCTGCCAGGAGGCATCCATGTGGAGTGAGTACATCAACGCGACCAGCGTCGAGCAGGTGATTCAAATATTGGCCGAAAAAGGCCCGCACGCCCGTATCGTCGCCGGCGCGACAGACTTGATCCTCGAGCTGGAGCGCGGCGTCCGCCAAGGAATCGAGACCGTGATCGACATCACCCGCATCCCCGGCCTGGACCAGATCACGCTGGACGAGGATGGCATATTCCACCTGGGCCCGCTCGCCACCCACAACCAGGTAGCCGCTTCGGGGTTGACGCGCACACGAGCCTACCCGCTGGCGCGCGCCTGCTGGGAGGTCGGTGCGCCGCAAATCCGCAACCGTGCCACCCTCGCGGGCAACCTGATCACGGCCTCCCCCGCCAACGACACCATCACGCCCCTCATGGCGCTGGAGGCCTCCGTGGTGCTCAAATCGGCGCGCGGCGAACGCAGCCTGTCGCTCAAGGATTTTTACACCGGCGTTCGTAAAACGGCGATGGAACCAGACGAGATGCTGGTCGAGATCGCCTTCAAAGCGATGCTGCCGAACCAACGCGGGACGTTCATCAAAGTGGCCCTGCGCCGCGCTCAGGCCATCTCCCTCGTCGACCTGGCGATCGTTCTCACCTTGAGCGGACCCACCGTTACGGCAGCCTCGCTGACACTGGGAGCCGTGGCCCCCACCATCGTCCACGCCAGCGAAGCAGAAGCTTTTTTAGTCGGCAAGGACCTGACCGAGCCGGTTATCGCCCAGGTCGGCGAACTGGCTCAACAAGCGGCGCAGCCTATCAACGATTTGCGCAGTTCCGCCGATTACCGGCGTGAAATGGTGCGCGTGTTCAGCATGCGCGGGCTGCGCGCCCTGCGTGATGGACAGGAGCAAGCCGGCATGCCGCCTGATCCGGTGACGCTGATGGGCAGGGAAACGCCTGAGGATAGAACCGGCGTATCGGGCACCTATCAAACCAAGGGTGCGTCCGTCCTGCATACCACTATCAACGGAAAAGCCTACACGTTCACATCCGGATTCGACAAGACATTACTACGCCTGCTGCGCGAAGAAGGCGAGCTGACCGGCACGAAGGAAGGCTGCGCGGAAGGCGAGTGCGGCGCCTGCACCGTCTTTCTGGATGGCATGGCCGTGATGGCTTGCATGGTACCCGCGCCGCGCGCCGACGGGGCCAAAATCGTGACCGTCGAGGGCCTGGCAACGGGCGAACGCCTGCACCCGGTGCAGCAAGCCTTTGTCGAAGATGGCGCCGTCCAATGCGGGTACTGCACGCCGGGTTTTCTGATGGCGACGGCGAAGCTGTTGGAAGAACGCCCGCAGCCGAGCCGCAACGAGATCGAGCAGGCCATCACAGGCAATCTGTGCCGCTGCACGGGGTATTACAAAATCGTGCAGGCCGTCGAAGACGCCAGCAAGAGCCTGCAAAAACCGGCTTGATATTCTAATCCTTAGGAAACAGCCAGCAAATTGGAGATTATCGAATGGGAAAATACCGACAGGAAGTCGTTGAACCGCCTTACAAAGTCCACCCGATATGGCGCGGAATTGGCTGCATCATGATGATCATCATTCCGATCATGTCCTGGTTGATCGCCGATCAGGTCGTCCAGTATGGCAACAACGCAGGTTGGCCTTTGATGGACGCGCTGCGCGGCAGCATCACCTTCCCGACCATCTTTTACCAGATTCCCTATATTTTGAACGTCGCTTATTCCATTTCGAACTACCCCAATCTCGAAGCGCAACTGGTCTTCTTCTTGACGGTGCTGATTATTTTTTCAGGTGTCATGTCGGTCGTCTATGCGATGATCTATCGCGTGGTCGGGCCGCCGCGCTATTCCCCCCTGGATGCACCCGCGCAGCGCGTCCGCACCCGAAGGTACAAGCGGTAGGCGGATATTAACATTTACAACAGGTCATTTTATGAAGTATGGCAAGCTTTTGATTAATGAAAGTATGAATAAAACCTGCTTATCTTGGTAGCCATCGAGAGAATTTTTATCAGGCTAGAAGATGGAAAGCCGTTATTTGGGTTTCCATCTTCAGCGGCTTGCTAATCGTTCATCGAAGGCCATAACAAAATATGGAAAGACCCAAACATCAGTACATCTTGAAGAACACCCACCATCAGATCTGGCAGACGGGCGGCGCAGGTCATCTGAAGAGATGCCGCATGATCATTGGTTTGCGTGGCCTGGCAGGCCGCTGAACCCTGCCGCAAAAGCGACTTTATTCCTCGCCGCCTACCATCCCGGTTTCCTCGTCTAGCGGCTCGTCTTCCATCTCCATGGGTGGCAGCTCCTCGACTTCTTCCGGCGGCTCTTCGATTTCGTAGTCCGTGCCCTCGCCTTCTTCGGATTCGCCCTCCGACTCTTCTTCGCCCTCTTCGGCCTCTTCCCCTTCTTCCTCGGCCTCTTCCGGTTCTTCGTGCTCCTCGCCTTCCTCATGCTCTTCTGATTCTTCTGTCTCTTCTTCGGGTTCTTCCTCCTCGGATTCTTCCTCGCCTTCGCCCTCTTCCTCGCCTTCGGACTCTTCCTCCTCCGACTCTTCTGCCTCTTCTTCGGGTTCTTCCTCCTCGGATTCTTCCTCACCTTCGCCCTCTTCCTCACCTTCGCCCTCTTCCTCTTCCGACTCTTCTTCCTCTTCGGGCTCTTCTTCCTCAGATTCTTCTTCTTCCTCTTCCCCTTCTTCTGCCTCTTCGCGTTCGTCTTCGTCGGTGTGTTCGCTTGCTTCCGCCACAGCAGCCTTCGAGTCGTCATCCGCCTCTTCCGGGAGTTCCGCTTCGTCGTCCGGGGATTCGGCAGGATGTTTTTCCTGCCAGATATCCACCAGCTTTTCGTAAGTCGTCGGCATGGTCGCATGCAGGTCTTCCATCACCGCGGCGTATTGCTCATACAATTGCTTTTCCTGCGGCGTCTCCAGGTCGGTATGGATCAGTTGCAGCAGATTCAGCGCTTCCATTTCTCCCAATTTCCGCGCCGATAGTTTGTACTGGATAAAGCTTAGCTTATCCGATAAGGACAGTTGGTCAAATTCCATGAAAAATTCCTTTGCAAAAATCGAGGTTTTACTTGTACAGGATGAAAGAACGGCTTCTAAAATATTACACCAGCCGCGTAAAAATGGCAAAGGTACGTCCAGCAGGGGTGGCCTTCTCAAAGTCGGACTTTCCACCACCGCAACATCCGAAAGCACGGAGAGAACACGAAAATCTCCGTGCCTTAGTCGTGGTAAAAGGCTCTGTGCGCTATTCCGCTTGTGCAGGTCGACAAGCCTGATTTCGCAGACCTCCTACAGATGTATAATAATTGGAAGTTTCTGTAGAAAAAAGCAAGAGGTTCCATTGGAGCTATGAATCTCGTGAGGAACAAATGACCACTACCCTTGTTGGCAAACCCCTTCCGCGAATCGACGCTTATGGCAAAGTCACCGGCGAAACGCGCTATTCGGGCGACCTGTCCAGGCCGGGAATGCTGCACATGAAAATTCTGTTCGCCGGGCGGCCGCATGCCCGCATGGTACGCATCGACACGTCTGCGGCCGAGACATTGCCCGGCGTGGCCGGCGTGTTTACCGCCAGGGATGTGCCCGTCAACGAGTATGGCTTGCAGATCAACGACCAACCCGTCCTGTGCGGGCCCGGCTCCGGCAAAGCCGGCGCAGACGTTGTCCGTTTTGTAGGAGACCAGGTGGCCGTCGTCGTCGCCGAAACGGAAAAGATCGCTGCGGCGGCGTTGGAACGCATCCGGGTGGAATATGAAGACCTGCCGGTGCAGACCGATCCCGTGGCGGCCATGCAGCCGGGCGCTTACCCTATCCACGCCGAAATCGGCGAGAGCAACATCTGCGTACACGACAAAATCCGCAAGGGAGATGTCGAAGCCGGATTCGCCCAGGCGGACGTGATCGTCGAGGGCGAGTACCACGTCCCGGTGCAGGAGCACGCCTATTTGCAGCCCGAAGCCGGCCTGGCTTATCTCGACGAGGCAGAGCGAATCGTGGTGCAATGCGGCGGCCAGTGGACCCACACCGACCAGAACCAGGTGGCCCACGCGCTCGGCCTGCCCCCGAGCAAGGTGCGCGTGATCTATCCGGCCATCGGCGGCGCGTTTGGGGGCCGGGAAGATATGTCAGTGCAAATCGTGCTGGCGTTGGCGGCATTGCGACTCAAGAAACCGATCAAGATCGTCTGGTCGCGTCAAGAGTCCATTTTTGGGCATGCCAAACGCCATGCGATGGTGATCCGCGCCAAATGGGGCGCAACGCGGGACGGCAAATTGATCGCCGCGGAAACGACTTTCATCGCAGACGGCGGCGCGTATATGTACACGACCAACAAGGTGCTGGGCAACTCGACCATCACGCAAACCGGCACCTACGTCATCCCCAACGTCAAATCGGACGTGATCGGCGTTTACACCAACAATGTGCCGGGGGCTGCTTTTCGCGGGTTCGGCGCACCACAGGCGTTGTTCATGGCCGAAATGCAGATGAATAAACTGGCAGAAAAACTGGGCCTGGACCCCGTCGAGTTCCGGATGCGGAACGTGCTCAAAGAAGGCGACACGCTCGACGTGCAGACCGCGCCGCCCGGACCGGTCACAGCGGGCCGGGTCATCGTCGCAGCGGCGGAGAAAGCCGGATGGCAGGAAACCGCCAACGGGTGGAAACGACCAGTCGAAACGACTCGCGCGGCGGATTCTCCCCTTCGACGCGGAATCGGCCTGGCGGCCGGGTTCAAAAATATCGGCTTCAGCTTTGGATACCAGGATAACTGCTGGGCGCGCGTTGAAATCCACGGCAAAGCCGAGATCGACCACGTGATCGTCCATCACGCGGCTGCCGAGGTGGGGCAAGGCAGTCATACCATTCTAGCGCAAATGGCCGCCGAGGCCATCGGCGTGCCGCTGGAGAAAATTCAGATGGTCACGTCTGACACGCTGGGCATGGGAAGTTCGGGCAGCGCTTCGGCCTCGCGCCTGACCTTTATGGCGGGAAATTCCATCAAGGGAGCCGCCGAGCGAGCGCGCAAAAAATGGGAAGCGGAAGAACGCCCGGCGATTGTGGAGTACACCTACCTGGCACCCCAGACCACGCCCTTCGACAAGGAGACCGGGCGCGCCATGCCGAACTTCGCCTACGCCTATTCCGCCCAGGCCATCGAAGTGGAAGTGGACACGGAAAGCGGGCACGTGCGCGTGCTGCGCGTGATCGCCGCCGACGATGTGGGCAAAGCGATCAACCCGGCGCTGGTGGAAGGCCAGGTGGAAGGCGGCGTGGTGCAGGCGCAGGGGTACGCCATGCTCGAAAACTTCGTCACGCGCGACGGATATGTGTTGAGCGACCAGTTGAGCACGTACTTGATTCCCACCATTTGGGATATTCCAGAGAAAGTGGAATCGCTGATTCTGGAGATTCCCGACGAGCGCGGGCCATGGGGAGCGCGCGGCCTGGGTGAGTTACCCTTCCTGCCGGTCGCGCCGGCGATTGCCGCCGCCGTCCATGATGCCACCGGCGTATGGTTCGACGAATTCCCGCTCACGCCGGAACGCGTGCTGCGCGGGTTGGGCAGGATCGGTAAATAGACGCTGCCGTCTGGTTCTTATCTCGCCAGCGGCAACGTAAAAAAGAAAGTGCTACCCTGGCCTACGCCCGCACTCTCGGCCCAGATATGGCCGCCGTGCGCCTCCACCAGATACCTGGCAATGGTCAGGCCAATGCCCGATCCGCCCCCGCCCTGCCGCGAACGGGAACGGTCGGCGCGGTAGAAACGATCGAAGATATGCGGCAGGTGCTCGGGCGAAATTCCAACACCGGTATCGTTCACAGCAACCTGCAAACCGTCCTCGCGCCGCGCCGCAGAAATTGTCACGATTCCCCCTGCCGGGGTGTACATCAACGCGTTCCCCAATAAATTGGTCAGCACCTGGATCACACGATCTTCGTCCACCTGCACGAGTGGAAGCCCGTCGGGCAAGGCCAGCTTCATTTCGACGTTTTTGGCCTCGAACTGGTAAGACAGCCGTTTGATCGCCGTCGCCACCAGCCCGGCCAAGGCAACATCGCGGAGTTCCAAGGAATACGATCCGGCCTCCACGCGGCTGAGTTCCTGCAAGTCCTCCACCAGGCGACTCAAGCGGTCGGCCTCGCGATGGATTTCGGCATACGTTTCCGGGGTGGCGGGAAGCACGCCGTCCATCAGACCTTCCATATAGCCTTTGATGGCCGTCAAGGGGGTGCGCAGTTCATGGCTGACGTCCCCGATCAATTGGCGACGCATGCTTTCCGTGTGTTCGAGGCGTTCGGCCATGCCATTGAAGCGTTCGGCCAGGTCGGCCAATTCGTCCGAGCCGGAGACCTTGACGCGCTCATCGTAATGGCCATCGGCGATGCGCTGCGAAGCGCCCATCATCGCCCGCAGCGGGGCCACGATGCGACGGGTAAAAAATACGCTGACCAGCACCGCCGCCACAATCGCCGTCAGGATCGAATAGCCGAGCGCCTCATTGAAACTGGCTCGAAAATTGTCGTATAGCTCCTGCATCATGCCTCCGGCCTGCAGGAATGGCCCGCGCCGGGTGCCCGGCGGAATCCCGCCAAAGTTGTTGCCAACAATATCCCCGCGTTGGGCCATCATCTGAGGCTCCATCCCGGCCAGGTGACGGTTGAAAGCCGTTGGCAGTGTGAACTGAGTGGCGCTGACCAACACCAAGACTGCCAGCAGGAGAATCGCCAGATACGAAAGCAGGAGCTTCGGCCCAAGGTGGGTATGAAAATAATCGATCATAGCGGTTTATCCTCGAAACGGTATCCCACGCCACGCACCGTGACGATCAAATTCTCGTCCCCCAATTTTTGGCGTACGTGACCGAGATGTACGTCCACAACGCGCATTTCGCCAAAGTATGAGGTGCCCCACACTTTTTCGAGCAGTTGCTCGCGGGTCAACACGCGCCCCCGGTTCTCTGCCAGAACCCGAAGCAGGTCGAACTCGATCGCTGTCAAATCGATGGGATGTTCGTCCAATGTGATGGTGCGCGCACCCGTGTCGATGCGCAGCCGCCTGGAGGCCAGAACGCCCGACTCCCCGGAAGCGCCTCCCGTTTTGAGGCGCCGCAGCGCCGCCTTGATGCGCGCCACCAGTTCCCGCGGGCTGAAAGGCTTGGTTACATAATCATCCGCGCCAACAGAGAGCCCGACGATCTTATCGATCTCCTCCGTCTTTGCCGTCAGCAGGATCACATACACGTCCGACTCGCGGCGCAGGCGGGTCAGCAGTTCGACGCCGTCCATACCGGGTAGCATAATATCCAACACCACCAGGTCCGGCTTAAAGGCCAGAGCCGCTTTCAAGCCCGAAGGGCCGTCTGAGGCCGTATACACTTCGTATCCTTCAGGCTTAAGATAAGCGCTGACTAAATTGACAATGGAAGGTTCGTCGTCAATGACGAGGATTTTTGTCATCATTTTTTATTGTACACATAAACCGCAAGGACAGGCGCCCTGCCCTTGCGGTTTCTTTGAGACTTTTTGTAGGGTCGGGCCGACGCACAACCCAAGCACATGGCTCAGCGACGCGGGCCAGCAAACGCTCCGAAACGGGAGTCGATCACAATTTGGCCGTTATATCCGTTGACGCTCAACAAGCCCATTGTTTTCCCGTTCTGTGAAAAATCGATGGTGTAATAGCCATAAAATTCGATGGGCGTTTTCCCTACCTGTGCATTGATCTTATGCTCGTCGAGGAATTGCTGGGCAATCTTTAGCACCTGATCGCTGCTGATAGGCATATCCGCTGAGACGGCTGCCGGCGTGGGAGCTGTCGAATTTTGTCCTCCGTACAGGCTGTTTTGGATCACGCCGCCATACTTGAGATTCCATTCCATATTGCCACCGGGCAACAAGCGCGCCTTCTTCGAAACCGGGTCGACCCAGAGTTCGAAAGCGCCCACGCCGCCCTGTGTTTCCTTGATTTCAACATACGCACTGCTGTTCACCGTGATGACCTGGCCGACTTCCAAACCACTGGTCTTCATATTCTGCAAATAGGTTTGAGCCGCCTGTTTGGCCTGGTCCGCTGTCAACGGCGTAACGGTGGGACGCGGTGCAGGAGTAGCCTGCGCTTGTGGATTCTGGCGTGATCCCTGGAAGGATCCCTGCCCAGGCCCATAACCGCGGCCGCCCATCATGCTACCAGGGCCATACCCAAACCCGCGCCCGTTTTGGTTCCCATTTTGGTTATTGCCCCAGTTCCCGCGCATGCCGGCGCCGGGGCCAAACCCGCCACGAGCGGTGCCTGCTCCATTGGCATATCCCATCATTGGCATACGGCCAAAGGAACCAAAGGGGCTACGGAAATTGGAAAAGAGCATACCACCCAGGAATAATCCGCCTGCAATCACCAGAATAGCGATTACGATCAATACAGTTTTAAGAGCATTACTCATCGTCTTTCTTCCTTTCGATGTCAAGTGTGGCTCTCTGGGAATTAGCCGAATGAAGCACATTTGGGGGGTGCACCCCACACCTACTCCCATACCACGAGAAATCCCAAAGAACATCAAGTGTAGTTTAGTATAGAGGAGATCGATGAAGTACTTTTGAAGCAAGTGTAAAGATTGCTTAAAGAGAAGCTTCCAGCTTGGCTCCTGGGAATCGACGTGATGTCATCGATTGATGGGAAATACCGTTTGCCGCAAAAAATCCCAAAGACCTGCCATTTCATCCAGAAAGCAAGTTATAATCACAATATGCCTGAAGAGCAACTTATCTCACTAACAAGACACAAACTCGCCATTTTAATCGATGGCGACAATGCACAATCCAGCTTGCTGCCGCAGATGCTGGCCGAAGCCGGAAAATACGGCATGGTTACCGTACGTCGCATTTATGGGGATTGGACAACATCGAATATGAACTCGTGGAAAGATGTTCTGAATTACCACGCCATCCAACCCATCCAACAGTTTCGCTACACCATCGGCAAGAACGCCACCGACAGCGCCATGATTATCGACGCAATGGACATCATGCACTCCGGCGTGGTGGACGGCTTTTGCCTGGCCTCGTCCGACAGCGACTATACGCGACTCGCAACCCGCATCCGCGAGTCCGGCATCTTCGTGATGGGTATCGGCGAGAAAAAGACACCCAAACCTTTTGTCAATGCCTGCGACGTATTCGTCTACACCGAGAACCTGGTCAGCGAACGAAAGCCGAAGAAACAACGCGGTTCGCGCAAGCAGTCCAACCACAACAAGCAGGAAGACAAGGAAGAGGCCGACCCGTTGTCGCTGCTCGAAAAAGCCTTCGAGATGGCCGTCCAAGAAGATGGCTGGGCGCGCCTCGACCTGATGGGCAACGCCCTCTACCAGCTCGACCCCGGTTTCGATCCGCGCACCTACGGCCACCGACAGCTCTCACGTCTGGTAGGCAGCCTGAAGGACAGCTTCGAAATGCGCACCCAGGAAATCGACGGCTCGCAGTTATTCTACGTCCGGGAAAAAGAATAGACTTACCCAGCCGTAAAAGGAGCGCGCCAAGCCTGCTCCTCGTTCTGAGCTCAACATTCCACTCTGATGAAACTCGTTACTTATCTCTCGACCCACTCACCCCGCCGGGCTCGGCTCGGTGCATTGGTCGAGGATGCTGTTGTAGACCTCGAGGCGGCTTCTCACTGGGCCCAGGAAGCCGCCGGCCTGTCGCGCGAGGAAATGCCCGCATCCATGCTGACGCTGCTGTACGCCGGGCCGCAGAAATGGGACTATGTGCGCGCAGTGGTAATGGAAGTGGCCCAGGCGGGGAACCCAGCCCTTTTGACGGAATCCGGGCAGCGGGGGATTGCGATCCTGCGCAACGAGGCACAGTTGCTGGCCCCTTTGCGGCCACTCACGCTGCGGGATGCGTACGCTTTCGAGCAACACGTCAAAAAGGCCAACGAAAATCGTGGGCGCAGCGTCCAGAAAGAATGGTATGAGTTTCCTATCTTTTACTACACCAACTCCAATACGGTTTTCGGCGATGGCGAGAGCATCCCTTACCCGCGCTATACCGAGCAGTTGGACTACGAATTGGAAATCGCAGCAGTGATCGGTTCACACGGCAAAGACCTGGACGAAAAATCAGCGGCTTCCTGCATATTTGGATACACGATATTCAACGATTGGTCCGCACGCGACATCCAACACAAAGAGATGAAGGCGGGGCTGGGGCCTGCCAAAGGGAAAGACTTTGCCTCATCACTCGGACCGTGCGTTGTTACCGTCGATGAACTGGCAGACTGCGCCACCAGGCGCGCAGGCGTCTATGACCTGACAATGACTGCACGCGTCAATGGCGAAGAGCGCTCCCGCGGCAACTTCAAAGACATTTATTGGTCCTTCGGGCAGATCCTTGCGCGCATCACAGAGGAAGCTGCGCTCTATCCGGGCGATGTGGTTGGCTCCGGTACCGTCGGAACCGGTTGCTTGTTGGAATTGACCAAGGCGGAGGGGCCATGGCTCCAGGCGGGGGACGTAGTAGAACTCGAAATCGAACGAATCGGTAAGTTACAAAACCGGATTGCAAATACAGCGACTTAGCTGTATTCTGAATATCTATCAGGCCAAATTTCATTCATCCCACAATAAGCGAAGGAAAAAATGAACAAGCTCACAAAAATTGTTTTACTCCCTGTTCTGCTTGTTGTCCTATCAGCTTGCAATTCATCCAATACTGGCAGCACTCCTGCTACACAAACACCGGCTAATCAGCCACCGGTTCAGACGTCCTCACCTGCCGAGACGCAGCCTGCTGCCAACCCCACGGAAACGCCCAGCAGCGGTACCGGAATGCCCATCTCGTCTAATGGCACAAGCTTCACAATTCCATCCGGGCTGGCCACTGGCGCAGACACTCAGATGACAACAGAGGTGGAATTACCCTATATCAATCCATCCAACGGGAACATGCCCAACCACGTTAAGTTCACCTTAAACGGATATACCCTTCAAAATAAAACGTTCCAGCCATATATTGTCGTTTTCACCGCCAGCGAGTACGCGCAATACACCGCTCTAACGGCACAAAGCATATCAGCTCTAAAGTCGCTGACAGACTCGTCCGGGCAGAAAGTACCACAGGCACTGCAACTTAGCAATTTTTACACCCAAGTAAAAACCGTATCTTTCCAAAACGGGCACGGCATACGTTACTTGGTGCAAATCATGGAGAGTACTGTGCCGATCAACAATCAGGACCTGTTCTACTATTTCGCAGGTCTCACAACGGATGGAAAATATTACGTCTCGGCCATACTTCCTATAAACACCACGTTCCTGGCCGCAAGCAACAATCCATCCGCAACAGTGCCGCCCGACGGTATTACCTTCAACGCCGACCAATTCCAAACTTACCTGGACACCGTTTCGCAAAAACTGAATGCAACGACAAGCGACGCCTTCACCCCCAGCCTGGATACGCTCGACGAATTGATTGGCTCCATCCAGGTCAATGGAAATTGATGTGGAGTACAACAGGCGCGCGGTAAAAAACGATGGCCAAGTCCCCCCGTGTTCAATCGATCGCACACAACGCCGTCCGCATTACGCATGCGCCGCCAGGCGCGCCTATTCCGCTCGATCCGGCTTGGCTGAAAAATACCCTGTTGCCCCTTGAACCTGTGGAAAGCCAACTTACAGTCGGCACCACGGACGGTCAGATGCACGTCACAGCCCCCGACGGCACAATCTTCTTCTCCGAGGCCGAAACGCCTGCCTTCGGGCTCCAGCGCTACCAGCCTTATATCCATTTCAGCCTCTCGCAACCTGCCTTGCAGGCTGGCTTGCATCGCACCCAGCAGGGCACCCGCCTGAGCCTGCAAATCCAACCCGGCGAACATCTCTACGGGTGGGGTGCCTGGCCCAACGCATTCGGACCATCCAACGCAGCCGTTCACTCCACACCGCCGCTTTTCCTCTCCAGCCGTGGCTACGGGTTTCTGTTGCTCAACGCGTCCCACGCCAATGGGCATATCGACCGTCGTTGCAATAAGCTGATCCTCGAATCCGAGGGCTCCAGCATCGACTATCTGCTCATCTACGGGCCCCTTTTCAAAGAAATCCTGCGCACATATACGGCGCTCACCGGTCGTCCTGCGCTCCTGCCGCGCTGGGCCTTTGGGCTATGGCTCGTATCGCGTGCACAGTCAGGAGACGAAATCCGGGCATTTGTCCAGCGCCAACGCGAGATGGAAATCCCGTTCGATATCGTGCTCCTGAAAGCTTTCCGCGGCGGACGTTCACATAAACGGGAACAGCCCAATATGTCTGCGGACAACCCGCAAGCCCTAATCCCCAGTTTAAAGAGTCTGGATATCCACCTCGGCTTGATTTTGCCCCCTTCATCCAATCCGTATGGAGCCCCAGGGGCAGGTTCCACCACGCAGGCCCAAGGTATCGATTTCGTCCAGGATGGATCGGAAGACAGCCGTTCACAAACGTTTTACCGTGACTCCCGCTTGTTTTTCCCCCCGCAAACTCGGAGCCCACTCCACGCTTATGCAACTCGAACCGGCGCACAACGTTATCCGGCACTACTTTTTGACGAGCACCCACGCCTGACTTTTGCCGCCATCCGCGACGGACTCCGCGCCGGGTTGAGCCTCAGCCTGGCAGGTTTTGCCTACTGGATGGTTGGCAATTGCAAGTCATGGAATAGAGCCACACGCGAGGCATCCATACGTTACGCGCAATGGGCATTGCTCAATCCACTGGCGCAATGTAGTGGTCAGCTTCAATTCAGCGATCAAGCACATAATGCGCAAATCGAAACGAATTTTCGTAACTATGCGGCGTTGCACTACCGCTTGTTACCCTATTATGTCTCACTGGCGCACGAAAGTTATCTGACCGGCATCCCACTCGTACGACCCATGATCCTCGAATTCCAAGAGGATGAGCGCCTGCATAACGTATCCGACCAGTTCATGCTTGGTGGCGCGCTGATGGTTTGCCCCATCGTCGAGGCCGGTACGTACACGCGAAAAGTGATCCTGCCATGCGGGAACTGGTATGACTTCTGGTCGCAACAATCCTGGAAAGGGCCAGCCGTGATCGATTACCCGGCCCCGCTTGAATGCATCCCTTTGTTGGTGCGCGAAAGGACGGTGCTGCCGATGGGGCCAGCGCTCCAATCGATCGGCGGTACGCACCGCTTCACACAACTGGACTATCACATCTGGCCGCCGTACCCTTCAGAAACCATATTCTTCGACGAGGATAGCCATACAAACGAGTACGCCAATGGAGCTTTCTCACGCACGCGAGTCCGCGCAGAGTGCGCCGGAAACAAAATGACGGTGCGCATTTCAGCAGCGCAGGGAACTTTCACGGGGCAGACTAAAAAGCGCCCAATAAACGTCATCCTGCACCACGTGGGAAAGGTGGAATCCGTCTCGCTCGATGGGAAAACGATTGAATGGCTAGATGAGGCCAGCGTCGTTCAAATCCCCTTTACACGCCTGGTCGCAAAAGACACCACGGTGGAGGTCCGCTTTTGCCATGGATGAACGCATCGAACTGCTTCGCATGCTGTCCACGCGCCTGGAGCGGCTGTCGGTCGATTCGATCTGGGCCCGACGCGCCAGCGGTCTGCGTGGATCGCTGCTCAAGGCCCTGACAGCCGCCGAAAGAGGAGACCAGCCGCCTGCCGAAGCACTGGATGCGCTGATCGAACGGAGTTTTGACATCCTGAAAAGAGCTGCCAAAGAGATCCCCGATGTGGAAGCGCAGCTTTGGCGCACCATCAAAACACGGTAACGGTGCACAATGGAAACACCCATGATCAACCTTTATACCCTTCAACCCACCCAAATCGTCCTATACGGAACATCCTGGTGCAGCGATTGTCGGCGTGCACGGAGCGTGCTCGACGAAAATCGCATTGCCTATCTCGACATCGATATCGAGGCAGACGAAAACGCTATGACCTTTGTGCAAGAGCTAAATCACGGGGATCGCAGCGTTCCAACGATTATTTTCCCCGACGGGACGATGCTTGTCGAGCCCGGTCGAGGCGAGTTGCTTGAAAAATTGACTTCCGGGAACTTTTCAAAATAACGCCGCTGTTTTACCACAATGACACAGGACCCGCCATCGACGGTTTTTTTTTGATTCCCTGTTCGATAAATATGATTTTTGTCGCCCTATTAAGGTGCATAATTTAATGCCATTTATTTGTGAAATAAATTACAATCTGGGCAATGAAAGGCAAAATGTGGTTCTTTGTTCCCGTGATAAGGGAGTGCATTTCCAAAGAGCCAAATGTATATTGGCAACAAGGAGGACGAAGGAATTATGACGAATGAACCCAGGGTCATCCAGGCGATGCAAGAAATCCCCTGGTTCCGAGAATTAGTCCAAGAGCACTTTGACAAATTTGCCGAAATCGCGCATTTTGTCGAACTGGAAGAAAACGAGTCGCTCTTTAACGAGGGAGACAAAGAAGATTTCTTTTACATCGTTGCGGATGGGCGCGTTGGACTCGATATCTTTGTGCCGGTACGTGGGCGTATCCGCATTTTGACCGCCGAACCGATGGATTTGATCGGTTGGTCGAGTGTCACACCGGTTGTCCGGCAGCGCACCGCCAGCGCACGCGCCGTAACGCGCTCGAAACTGGTGGCATTCGACGCTGAAAAGCTGCGCCAACTATGTGAGCAGGACCACGACATTGGCTATCATGTGATGCGGCGCATTGCCAATATCGTCGCCAGCCGTCTAATGATCACCCGCTTGCAACTCCTGGACATGTTCTCCCATCCGGAGGCTCACGATGCTAAATAATCAACGCCCAGAACTTGGAAGCACTGTCGCCATCCAAAAACCCGTTTTCAACGAGTTGCTGGCGCGATTACGCGAAAAAGGCTTTGAGACCGTTGGCCCGCACGTCCAGGACGATACGCTGGTTTACGGTCCAATCGAAACACTTGACGACTTGCCACGCGGCTACGTCAGCGAGCAGGAAGCCGGGTATTTCCGCCTGGTCAACGCCGGGCATTCGCATTATTTCGACATTATCCCCGGTGCACAATCCTGGAAACAGTTCCTGTTTCCGCCACGCACCGAACTGTTCAAATTGCGCAAAGCAAATGGCAAATGGGAAACGCTGGACTCGCAACCCGAAGCACATAACTATGCCTTCATTGGCGTACGCGGCTGCGAATTAGCAGCCATCCAGATTCAAGATAACATTTTCATGCGGCCAGACTTCACCGATCCGCTCTACCGTGCGCGCCGCGAACACGTCTTCATTCTGGCGGTCAATTGCCTGCATCCCGCCGGGACGTGTTTCTGCGCGTCGATGGGCACGGGACCGCGCGTCAAAGAAAACTTCGACTTGAGCCTGACCGAACTCGACGATGTGTTCCTTCTGGACGTTGGCTCCGAACTGGGCCGCGACCTGCTGACCGAGTTACCATTCGAATCTGCCAGTGCGTTCTTGTTGAGCGCTGCTGAACGGGGTCTGGAACAGGCCAGCCAGCAAATGGGCCGCACGATGGACACCAGCGACTTGCCGGAGCTATTGCTCAACAACCTAGACAATCCCCACTGGCTGGAGATCGGGAATCGTTGCCTGAGCTGCGCCAACTGCACCCAGGTCTGCCCCACCTGCTTTTGCTGGGATACCGTCGACGCTGCCAGCCTGACCGGGACCGAGGCGAAACGTGAGCGCGTCTGGGACTCGTGCTTCAACCCAGGCTATTCTTACCAGGCGGGCGGCAATACCCGTCCCACCATCCACTCGCGCTACCGCCAATGGCTTTCACATAAGCTGGGTACCTGGAAACAACAATACGGCACGCTTGGCTGCGTGGGCTGCGGACGTTGTATCACCTGGTGCCCCGCCGAGATCGACATCACTGCCGAAGTCACTGCGCTACGCAAGGAGGCCCAGCGATGACCACACTGCAAACCACCTCGCAAGTTGCCACACACACCAGTCGCCTGCTCGAACCCCAATGGGCAGAGATCAGCGCCATCACGCCCGAAGCGGAAGGCATCTCGACGTACTGGCTCAAGTTCACAGACCCGGCCCTCCAGGCGGCGTATCGCTTCCAGCCGGGACAATTCAACATGCTTTACGTACCCGGCTACGGGGAAGCAGCGATTTCCATCAGTTCGGACTCGGAAGACCCGGACGCCATCGGCCATACCATCCGTTTCGTGGGGAACGTCACGCACGCCATCGGTCGCCTGAAAGTGGGCGATCTCGTCGGCGTACGGGGTCCGTTCGGCACGTGCTGGCCGATGAAAGATATACAAGGCCACGATGTGATCATCGCCTGCGGCGGCGTTGGCCTGCCCCCGCTGCGCCCGGCGATTCACTACATCATGAACCACCGGGAACAGTTCGGAAAGGTCTACCTGCTGTATGGCGCACGCACCCCACACGACCTGCTCTACCCGGACGACTACCAGAAATGGCAAGAGGCCGGTATCCAGACTCAGATCACGGTCGACCGCGCCGACGAGAACTGGCAGGGACAGGTGGGCGTGGTGCCGATGCTGTTCTACCGCTTCCGCCTGGACGCGCCCAACAGCGTCGTCCTGACCTGCGGCCCGGAAATCATGATTCGGTACGTGGTCTACGAAGGCCTGGCGCGACGCGTGCCCGCCGAACAGATCTACGTCTCACTGGAACGCAACATGAAATGCGGCCAGGGGTCATGCGGACACTGCCAGATTGGTCCGTACTTCATCTGCAAAGACGGCCCGGTGTTTCGGTTCGACGCGTTGCAATCGTTCTTCAACGTGGAGGCATTCTAATGAGCACCCGCAAACCTACCATTGCTGTTTTCAAATTCTCGTCTTGCGACGGTTGCCAGCTCTCCCTCCTGAATATGGAAGATGAACTGCTGGACCTGGCCGGCGCTGTAGACATTGCCTACTTTCTGGAAGCCACTCGCGCGACGCGTCCTGGCCCTTACGACATTGCCATCGTCGAAGGGTCGGTGACCACGCCGCACGAAGTGGAACGCATCCAGGAAATCCGCCGCGACTCAAAAATCCTGGTCGCGCTGGGCACCTGCGCCACGTCCGGCGGTGTTCAGGCGCTACGTAACTTCGCCGACGCGAAGGAATACGCCGACATCGTCTACCCGCACCCGGAATATCTACACTATCTCGACACCGTCACGCCGATTGCCGAGGTCGTTCCGGTCGACCTGGAACTATGGGGGTGCCCGGTCAACAAGGCCCAGGTGCTGGAAGTGATCGTAGCACTACTCGAAAATCGTCGGCCCAACCTGCCGCCCTACACCGTCTGTCTGGAATGCAAGCGACGCGGCGCCATCTGCGTGCTGGTCGACAAAGGCATCCCCTGCCTGGGGCCGCTCACGCAGGCCGGCTGCGGCGCGCTCTGCCCCTCATACGGACGCGGCTGCTACGGCTGCTTCGGCCCGGCCCGCGATACCAACCCCAGCTCGATGACCAACATCCTGCACAAACACGAACGTTATCCCGGCGAGACGGCTCGCCTGTTCCGTGGCATCAGCGGCAACGCACCCACCTTCCGCGAAACGGCGACAACACTCCTGACCACCGGCCACAACGCTCCTAAGGAGGCCAAATGACCCGCGAAAACATCGAAGTTCCCGCCCTGGCGCGCGTGGAAGGAGAAGGCGGCCTGTTTATCGGCCTGAAAGATGGTTCCGTAGCCGAGATTCGTCTCGACATTTACGAGCCACCGCGCTTCTTCGAAGGCTTCCTGCGCGGGCGTTTCCTACAGGAAGTGCCCGACATTACGGCGCGCATCTGTGGCATCTGCCCGGTAGCGTATCAGATGAGTTCCGTCTACGCTCTGGAACAAGCCAACGGCATGCAGATCACCCCCTCGATCCGCGCGCTACGTCGCCTGATGTATTGCGGCGAATATATCGAAAGTCACGCGTTGCATATCTACATGCTCCAGGCGCCGGATATGCTCGGTCATGAAAGCGCGCTCAGCCTGGCTGTGGATGCCCCCGATGTGGTGCGTAAAGCCTTACGCCTGAAGAAGGTCGGCAACCACTTGTTGAGCACCATCGGCGGACGCTCGGTGCATCCCGTCAGCGCCTGCGTGGGCGGCTTCTACAAATGGCCGGACGCACAAGCCATCAAAGCCCTGCTGCCCGACGTGGAATGGGGCCTGCAAGCTGCCATCGAAACCGCGCGTTGGGCCGCCGATCTACCCTTCCCCGAACTCGATGTAGCCTACGAATTCGTAGGCCTGCACCTGCCGGACGAATACGCCATCATCGAAGGCGACGTGCTCTCCAGCAAACGCGGCAGCATGCCGGTCGACGAGTTCGACAAGGTCTATCTCGAAGACCACGTAGCCCACTCGAACGCCCTGCACAGCCACACCAAAGACGGCCAACCTTACCTGGTCGGCCCGCTGGCGCGCCTGAATCTCAACCATGAACAACTCGGCCCGGCGGCCCAGGCCGTCATGAAAGATATGCGACTGACCTTCCCGCTGCGCAATCCATACAAAGCCTTGCTGGCCCGCGCCGTGGAACTGGTTCAGGTTTACGAAGAAACTGTCAACCTGGTCAAGAATTACAAGCCGGAAGGCCCCAGCAGCGTCCCATTGACGCTCAAGGCCGGCCAGGGCTGCGCCGCCACCGAAGCCCCACGCGGGCTGCTCTTCCACCGCTACACCGTCGACGCAAACGGCCTCATCCAGACGGCCCGTATCGTCCCGCCCACGGCCCAGAACCTGGCGCGCATCGAAGCCGACCTGCTGGCGATGGCCCCCAACGTGCTCGATAAACCGCACGACGAAGCCACTCTAACCTGCGAGCACCTCGTCCGCGCCTATGACCCGTGCATCTCGTGCGCAACGCATTTCTTGAAACTGGAAGTCAAGGAAATCTGAGCATTCTCCTGTAAAATAGTGGGAGTGGACGCCCCACAGCGTTCACTCCCTTTTTCATTCCTCCGTGCGGAGCATACGCCCCGTTTGCTTTTCCCCGTTTTCCAGGACTTTTCTCGCCGTGAATGCAGCTTCCTCTCCCAACATCGTCATCATCGGCCTCGGACAATCCCTGCGCGGCGATGACGCCGTCGGGCTCGCAGCCGTGCGTCTCTGGCAAGAGACCTATCCCAGCAGCGTCTCCGAAGCGCGCCTCCGTGTGGAGATGGCGGAACTGCCCGGCCTGACCCTGCTCGACCTGCTCGACGGTGCCGACGCTGCCCTGCTGGTGGACGCCGTCGTCTCAGGAGCGGCGCCAGGCACATTGCACCTCGTCGGCCCGGACGACCTGTCCGCGTTTGTGGCCGGCGCCGAGTCGGCGCACGGCTGGGGCGTATCTGAGACGTTGGCACTGGCGCACCAGTTGGGGCAATCCCTGCCCGCGCAGATCATCATCCTGGGCATCGAAGCCGCCTCCTTTGAGATGGGCGCGCCGCTCAGTGAAACCGCCAGGCAGGCGCTGCCTGCGGCGGCCCGACAGATCGAGTCACAACTGCGGGCTTGGCTGGCATCGAGTGGGGCCAGGTGACCGCCGCTTTGAAAGCGACTGTCACTGAACTGTAAAGTCAATATAAGCTTTGACGCAACGAAATAGCAGTATAGTAACCGGGTAAATCACACGCAAGCTATCCAAATTTACAGCTCTCTGGGAACCCACGTGGCGAAGCAGATGTATAGGATATGGGAGCGCTCCACGCCACTCCACCTAACGACGACCTCCTCACCACGGGAAATTCCAAAGAATCTGATTTGCTTTTAGAATACAGGAGTCCAGGTATGAAAGCAAATCCGAAAAACAGATCGGGAAATATTTCGAAAGCGACAGGTAAAATTTCTGACAACATCCTGGATCGCGTTAGTGACGCCTTTACTGCATTCGATTCCACCTGGCATTATACCTATCTAAATGAAAAAGCCGCCGAATGGGCCGGGCGAAAACCCGAAGACCTGCTCGGCAAACGAATCTGGGACGAATTTCCTGAACTCGTCGATGGCCCGTTCTATAAAGTCTGCCAGCAGGCGCTCCAAAACCAGGAAGTCATTTTACTGGAAGAAATCCGAAACAAGCGTTGGTACGCGATACGCATCTACCCTTCGCCCGACGGCTTGACCATCCACTCTGCAGATATTACCTGGCACAAAGAGGCCGAACAACGCATCCGCTACCTGAGCCGCTTGTATGCGACGCTGAGCCAGGTCAACCAGACCATTGTGCGGGTCAAAAACCAAAGCGCACTCTTCGAAGGAATCTGTAACGTGGCAGTCGAGTTTGGACAATTTGGCCTGGCATGTATTTGCCAACCTGGGCCAAAAGAGCGATTAAAAGTGGTGGCTGCTGCCAGCCGGAACATAGATGATTTGCGCAATTCCCATAAACAGCGTATCGGCACGGACCTGGCGAACGCCGCCATCCACGCCGGAATCGTCGTGATCAGCGAGGCACCCTCACCGCAGCGACGCAAATCGGCGGAACCACGTTACCAATCGTCAGCGGCGGTACCTTTCCGCCTCCGGGGAGAAGTCGTCGGGGCGTTGGCTTTGTACGCCGTCGAGGCGGATTTCTTCACGCAGGAGGAACATAAACTCCTGGAGGAGATCAGTCTGGATATCTCCTTCGCGCTCGACACCATTCAAACCGAAGAGGAACGCCAACAAGCCGAGGGCCGGCTCTATGAACAGAACGTCCTTCTACAAGAGATGAGCTACATGGCCCACATCGGCGGCTGGGAATTCGACGTGCAGAGCGGGGCAGGCACCTGGACTGACGAGGTGGCCCGTATCCACGATATGGACCCTGCGCAGACGACCAACGTCGAGATCGGGCTCAGCGTCTATCAGGGTGAGTCGCGTGAAAAAATCGAGGCAGCGCTGCAGAAGGCCATCGAGTTGGGCCAGCCTTACGAACTCGAATTGGAGATGGTCAGCGTAGCTGGCAATCACAAATGGATTCGCACCATTGGTCACCCCGTCAAAGAGGCAGGCCGGGTGGTGAAAGTCCATGGAACCTTTCAAGATATTACCGAACGCAAACAAGCGGAGGAAAACCTGCGCGCCAGCGAAGCCAGGGAACGCGCCCACGCCAAAGAATTGGAAACGATTCTGGATGCGGTTCCCGACCTCGTCTGGATCGTGCACGATCCGCAAGGGAAAAATATCACCGGGAACCGCGCCACAGCCGAATTCTTACACATGCCACAGGATGCCAACCTGTCGACCGTCGTCCCCGAAGGCCCACACCACTTCACCGTTTGGAAGGACGGCCAACCACTTTCAGCGGAAGAATTGCCGACCCAACGCGCTACGCATGGCGTTACTGTCGAGAATTTCGAAGAAGATGTGCTCTTTGACGACGGCACCCAACGCCATTTGCTGGGGAATGCCTCGCCGTTGTACGACTCGCAGGGCAACATACGCGGCGCGGTGGCCGCTTTCCGTGATATTACAGAGCGGGAACAGGCAAAAGCGCAGATGGAACAACAAAAAGAACTGCTGCAAACGATTGTCGACAATATCCCCGTATTGATTTCTTTGATCGAAAAAGGCGATCAGGTGAAATGGCTCAACCACGAGTGGCAGCGCCTGTTGGGATGGTCGCTCGAAGACATGCAAGATCAGAACATCCTGGAAAAATTACACCCGGAATCTGCCGACCGCGAACGGGCAATTCAGGCCCGCTATACGTCTGACCCGCCAGGAGATTGGTACGACCTGCGCACCCAGACGAAATCAGGCCAGATGTTGAACATTTCCTGGGCAAACGTGGCGCTGGGCAACGGGGCCAGCCTGCGCATTGGTCAAGACGTGACGGAGCGCAAGCAGACTCACGAGCAGGTCGAGCGCCAAATTCAACGTCTTTCGGCACTGAGAGATATCGACTCGATCATCTCTTCCAGCTTCGACCTGCACATTACGCTCGATTTCCTGCTGGCGCACGTCGTCGACCAGTTGAACGTGGACGCCGCCGTCCTGTTATTGTTCGACCCCGCGCTCTACGAACTAAATTTTGCCGCCCAACACGGTTTTCATGGCAATACCATCACACGGCATTCGCTCCAACTTGGGCAAGGCTACGCCGGAAGGGCAGCGCGCGAGCGTCGCCTGATCTACAGCACAGACCTGTCGCAAGCGGGCCAGCCGGCCCTCCTGGGCGAAGCCATGTTCGAAGAAGGCTTTACGGCAACGTACGCCGCCCCGCTCATCATGAAGGCGCAGCTTAAAGGTGTGCTACAAGTCTTTCAGCGCGCCCCCTTCGATGCCGACTCGGAGTGGTTGGGATTCTTCCAGACGCTGGCCGGGCAAGCCGCCATCGCCGTCGAGAACTACGATTTGTTCGTTGGCCTGCAACGCTCGAACCTGGAACTGCGCGTGGCCTACGACGCAACCATCGAAGGCTGGTCGCGGGCCCTCGACCTGCGCGACAAAGAGACGGAGGGTCACACCCAACGTGTGACGGAGATGACGCTCAAGCTCGCCAGCCTGATGGGTATGAGCGAAAGCGACCTGGTGCACGTGCGTCGGGGCGCGTTACTGCACGATATCGGCAAACTGGGCGTGCCCGACAACATCCTGCTCAAACCGTCTGCGTTGACCGACCAGGAATGGGCCCTGATGCATAAACATCCACAGTACGCCTACGATATGCTCGCGCCGATCAGTTTTCTGCGCCCTGCACTGGCTATCCCTTACTGTCATCACGAAAAATGGGATGGAAGCGGTTACCCGCGCGGCTTGAAGGGAATCGAAATTCCGCTCTCGGCGCGCATCTTCGCTTTGGTCGATGTCTGGGACGCTTTGCGCTCCGACCGTCCATACCGCCCCGGCTGGTCTACAAACGAAGTCCTGGAATACATCCGCGTCAACGCCGGCACCCACTTCGATCCTCAAGTTGTCCGGCTCTTCATCGGATCCAATTTGAGCAGAGGATAACGGTTGGAACGCCAGACCCCGCAATAAACCGGTTTTCCAAAGCATGACCCAAAGCATATAGGGGATGAGCCGGTGCAAAACGCCGCTCATCCCCTATATTTCCCAATTTCTCCTAAAACCAAAAGAAGGTTCTCCCATAATTAACAAAAGATGCGATGATGTGAGCATGCGGAGCACTCCACACCGCCACAAATCCGCTTCATTTCGCCGGCTCCAGGAGAGCCCAAAAGAAGCATGTTTTTCATATCTTCAAACTCGACAAACCCAGTATAAAATAACAAAGACTCTTTGGGATTTCCCATAATCAGGGAAGTAGACACTTCCACAAGAATCCGCTTCATCCCGCCGATTTCCAGAGAGCCCTAACAGAACGACCCCATGACTCATCTATTATTCCAGGAGAGAACCAAGGCCATGAAACCCGAAAATCCAATGCGAAAGCTCGACCCTCAAAAACTGGCATACTACGAGAAAGAAAATTACATCGCCTATTACCAGAAAGATTGGTTGAAGCTCCTGCGCGTCTCGGTTGGAATGGTCAAAGAGGCGTTTGGCTTTACCTGGTGGCAGGCATTCCAGGGGGCCTATCTGGTTGCCCGCGCCCAGATCGCTTTTGCGCCCTTCCCGAGCAACAACGTTGCGTTAGCCATCGCCTATATGCGCCGCTTCTACCAACTCGTCAGGGATGTTCACCAGGAAACTTTCGACGTCGACCGCGCAGCAAAATACGAGGTCCATTGGTGGGGGGTCCATCGCAAATTATTTGGGAAGCGCCAAAACGAGGAATTGGTGGAAGCGCTGCTCAATCTCTACGCTGTTGCCTACGGCGGGGAACTGGCGAACTTACGCCCCGCCGCCTACTATCGCGCTATGGGCATGCTCTACTCTGACTTGTGGGTCAACGCCGGACGCCCAAGCGAAAGCCTCATGCTCGCCAAAGAAGAAGAAGCGCTCTACAAATCTTACGTGGAACTGAAGCAGGTGCTCCAAAACTGACTATCATATCGCCACTCCCCCATGACCTTGAGAGAAACCTTGCAACTTCCGGGTTTCTCTTTGCTTTCATCTTGAATTCATCTAGGCGTGCTAAGATGCTGCTCGAACGACACCATTCCAATCAAGAGGGAGCACGCATGTCCAGCGACAATCGACCTTTATCCGGCATCGACCAGGCCACCAGGAAGTTTCTCCTATCTGCTTTCGTCGTGGTGACTTTCATCGCTTACGCCGTGCACGAACACTTTACGAATCCAAACAATAACCTTGGCAGCGACTCACCCTCCTCCGGCTCCGCTGCCACCCAATCTCCCACCACTGCTGACCAAGCCACATCCACCTCCGCGCCCGGGCTGGCAGCGGCGGTCACTCCTCAGTCGGTGGATGCCCCGGCGCAGCCCATCCCCACTCCATCTCCCGCCCCAACGACAGTTTCTCAGGGACAATACAAAGATGGCTCGTACGTTGGAACAGAAATCGACGCCTTCTACGGTCTGGTGAAAGTAGACGCGACCATCAAAAATGGCAAGATCACCGACGTCCAGTTCCTGGAGTATCCCAACGACCGGCGCACTTCGGTGCGAATCAATTCTGTGGCGATGCCCTGGCTTCAACAAGAAGCCATCCAGGCACAAAATGCAAACGTCAACATGATCTCCGGCGCAACGCTCACCAGCGAGGCCTTCATCATGTCCTTGCAGTCAGCGCTCAAGAACGCCCAAAACTGAACTGTGAAGCAAACGCGGATTCTCATGGGCATGCCCGTCACCATAGAAATCGTCGATCCTGGCGCAGCCGAAACGCTGTTCGATACAGCATTCGGCTACTTTGAATACATCGACGCAAAATTCAGCACCTACAAAGATGACAGCGAGATTTCCCGCATCAATCGCGGCGAGATCAGCCTGGAAACGGCCAGTCAGGACATGCAAGCCATCTTTATGCTGGCGGAACAGACCCGGCAACAAACTAACGGCTTTTTCGACATCGCCCGCAACGGCAAGTACGATCCGTCCGGTTTGGTCAAAGGCTGGGCCATTTTTCGCGTCGCCGAATTGCTGCGAGAACGGGGTTGTCAAAATTTATACGTCGATGCCGGAGGCGACGTCCAGGTGGTCGGAAAAAACGATCAGGGACAGAACTGGCGCGTCGGCATCCGCAACCCCTTCGACATGAACGAAATCGTCAAAATATTATCTGTAAGCGACTGCGGCGTAGCGACATCAGGCACTTACGTCCGCGGCCAACACATCTATAATCCCAAGAACGACGGCCAGCCTATTACCGATGTGGTCAGTATCACCGTAATCGGGCCGGATATCTATGAATCAGACCGCTTTGCCACGGCTGCCTTTGCCATGGGCAAAGACGGGATCAATTTCATCCATAGCCTGGAAGGGTTCGAAGCCTATATGATCGATAACAACCGGCGCGCAACCTTCACCAAGGGCTTCGAAAGGTACGTCATTCATGCTTAGATGGGTCGACAATACGCTCAATCAAATCACCATGTACCGGTTGGTTTTGTATTATCTGATTTTTCTACTGGTCGTGGCGGAGATGCTCTCTTTCGCAGGCATCCTGGCTTACGACCCGTACGCTTTGCTCTTCAGCGTTGGCTTCCTGCTGGCCGTATGCGCCCTTGCGAACTGGGCCTTCTCTCGAACGTTTGGCGTGGCTGCCAATGTGGAGTCCGCTTACATCTCGGCTTTGATCTTGGCACTGATCATCACGCCGATCAGTTCCCTAAACGATTTATGGTTTCTGGGCTGGGCCGGGATTCTGGCGATGGCTTCCAAATACATTGTGGCAAGTAAAGGTAAACATCTCTTCAACCCCGTCGCATTGGCCGTCGCCATCACCTACTTCACAACCAATCAATCGGCCAGTTGGTGGGTGGGAAACGCCCCCATGCTGGTGGCTGTGCTGGTCGGCGGGCTGCTTATTGTGCGCAAACTGGGACGTTCCGACCTGGTGTTGAGCTTCATGGGGACGGTGCTGGGGACCATCCTGATCTTCAGTTTCTTCGGCGGAGACGGGTTCTTTGCGGCTTTACAATCGGTGCTGGTCTATTCCCCCTTCTTCTTCTTCGCTTTCATTATCTTGACAGAACCCCTGACAACCCCACCGGCGCATAAACAACGTATCTTCTACGGTGCGCTGGTCGGTTTTCTCTTCACGCCCCAATTCCATATCGGTTCGTTCTACACCACGCCCGAACTGGCCGTCTTGATTGGGAATATTTATTCTTACATTGTCAGCCCCAAAGCGAAGATGGTGCTACGTTTGAAGGAAAAGACGCGCATCGCTCCCGACACCTACGACTTTCTCTTCGCTGCCCCACGACGCTTCGCGTTCGTGCCCGGACAGTATATGGAGTGGACTCTCGGCCACCCTTATCCGGATGACCGGGGAAACCGCAGATTCTTCACCCTGGCCTCCGCCCCCACAGAACACAGCCTGCGCCTGGGAATCAAGTTCTACCAACGTTCGAGCACCTTCAAAAGAGCGATGCTCCAGATGGAACGTGGGAGCGAGATTACCGCCTCGCAATTGGCGGGTGAATTCGTGCTACCCGACAACCCACAACAAAAATGCGTCTTTATCGCCGGCGGTATCGGCATCACGCCCTTCCGCAGCATGCTCAAGTATCTGCTGGATACCCGTCAGCGTCGGGACATTGTCATGTTCTATGCCAACCGAAGCTTCGATGACATCGTCTACAAAGATGTGCTCGATCGCGCCCAGCACGAATTAGGTATCCAGGTGGTCTATACCGTCAGCGACGCCAGTACACTGCCCGCCAACTGGGATGGACAAGTGGGGCGCATCACCCCGCAAATGATCAAGGGCTCGGTCTCAGACTATCGGCGGCGCGTTTTTTACATCTCCGGCCCGCGCAGCATGGTGGATTCCTTCAAAGACATTTTGCAGGGACTGGGCGTCAATAAATCGCAAATCAAGACAGACTTTTTCGCCGGCCTTACATAGCACAGCCTCTCACCACAATCCAAGCGATTCAACCCTAAGTGGTTCTTTGGGATTTCCCGTGGTAAGGGAGTAAATGTGGGGGTGTTGGGGGCGGTTAGCGCCGGCTACACACCCACCAAACTGTTTGAAACCGCAGATATTACCAAAGTATACAAAAAAACCCGGCTTGGCACGCAAAACGGCAAACAAAATTTTCACA
>JBJKRF010000129.1:0-10245 GCA_046704785.1 Anaerolineales bacterium
TTTTTTAAAATCCTGATTTTGGGCAAAGTGGGTATAAAAACTCTTTTTGGGGGGGGGGGGGCCCCGCCCCGCCCCCCCCACACCCCTAACTCTATTCAGCGCCACGTAAAATCTTAGAGGATCATAAAGGCAAGACTCCCAACCATGAGCCACGCAACTTCCGTCCTCTTTCTTTATTACAATTCTGATAAGGGGATGTCAACTGCTTGCAAAGTAGGGGGCGATACAATAAAGCTACACGACAAAAGGAGTCATTATGACGCGAAAGCCCTTGGAAATCATTAGCGGGCTGGCGGTCTTCCTGGTGTTTTGGGTATTAATCATCGGGGCGGTTCAGATCCGTCTGATGATTCCAGACCCTGTGATCGCCTGGCTCAGTCGTAGTCCGAATCCTATTCAAGCACTGATCGCCTTTTCCGCCTTGTTAAGCAGCATCATCGTCGGGGCAATCCGCCTGGGAATCGAACTGGGCCCACTGAAGGGACTGGGCAGTTCCAGCCAGTTGCGCACCTACCTCACCGGCTTGCCAATGTGGGCCATTGCAATCGTCTTTGCCATCTCCCTGGGGTTTCTGATTCTCGTGCCCACCTGCCAACCGCCCGTCTCGGTGAACTTTCTCGTAAACAATGGACAACAGACTCAACAGACTTTGATGCCGTTGGACACCCTGGAGGTCAAACCCGGAGAACAAGACTCCCTGAAGGTGACTTCGACCGACCAGGGCGACTACTTTTTTTGCCAGTGGCAATATGCGGGTAGCGCATTTGACTCGATGGGAGCAACCAGCGGAGCTTGCGCGATCAATGTTCAATTTGCCAACCAACCGGGAGATGGGTTCCTCACGGTCATGGTGCGTCAAAATCTATGCACCCAAAGTGCAGTCTTTCCACTGCATGTGCAGGTGAAAAACCCATAGGGAGAAGCATGTTCCGAAATTACGCCATCTTCTGTTCTTTTGTGGCCGTTGTTTTAAGTGCTTGCGGAACGCCAGCCTCAACCGTCGAAATTACACCATCCAACTGCGCACTCAATCCGGGTGACCAAATGACCTTTTCCATCAAAGGGGTGATCGGTTCCAACTCAACCATTCGCTGGAACACCACCGACGGCATCATCCAGGCACAAGAAAAGGATGGGTTGGTGGCAACGTTTACGGCCCCACAGACCCCTGAGACGGTCACCATTTCTGCCGACATCAGCAACAGCCTGACGCCCACCGGGTCGGTCTCGACTAACTGCGTCATCAGCGGCCAGGGGCCAGCGACAAACCCCATTAACCCTGTCAATTCCACCAGCTCAAACGGCTCAACCCAGGCAGCCGCCCCGTCCCATACAGCTTCGCTTGCAAACGCCTATCCCATCGCCATCAGCGAGGTGATGGGGAATCCCTGCGGTAACGACGATTTCAAGAAATGGAACGAATACGTCGAACTGTACAACTACGGGACGGTTCCCATCGATGTGGGTGGCTGGTGGCTGGTGGATAGCGGGCCCAATAACCGCGCAGAGCAACTGATCGCCTGGGACCAACGTTTATCGGGCGTGTCGCTCAATCAGGATGTCGTCACCAACTCGACGGTGCTGTTGCCCAAGCATTTTGCCGTCATCCTGTCGCCAATCTATACACAGGGCATTCGCCCTTACGCCATGCCCTACCAGTTTCCGAAAGGCACCGAGATCCTGACCATTGCCGAGGGTGACCGACTTGGCGACCCCACGCTTGGCATCGTCGGCTATGGCCCAGGACGCGACGTTGTGGTGCTGTACATCGGCGGCTCGAACTCCATCCAGACGATCGTTTCAACCTATGGCAGCCCGGTGGTCGGCCCTTACCCGCAGGACATCCATGACAATCTGACCGATAATATTCCACTGGATCTGCACGAATGCTCGTCTGCCGAGCGCGTAGATCCCGCCGGGCCCGACGTGTTCAACAACTGGAAAGAGGTGAAGAACGGTTCTCCAGGCCAGGCCCCTTATCATTGATTTAAGGAAGCACGCTGCTGTTTCTCTATTCACAAGTATAATGAACACATGCCGCTCGTTCGTGGAAAGCGCATCCTATTAGGCGTAACCGGTTCGATTGCAGCGTACAAAGCCGCCGAACTGGCCTCACGATTGACGCAGGAAGGCGCCCAGGTGGACGTGATTCTGACCACCGGTGCAGAGAAATTCGTCACAGCCCTGACCTTCCAATCGTTGACGGGCAGACAGGTTTTCAATGATGCGTCTCTATGGGGCGGGGAGGCGCACGTGCTGCACGTCGGGCTGGGGCAGGCCGCCGATTTATTGGTTGTTGCGCCCTGTACGGCCAATACGCTGGCAAAACTGGCCTACGGTAGCGCCGACAACCTGCTGACGGTGACAGCGCTGGCGGCCCACTGCCCGGTCTTGCTCGCGCCAGCCATGGACGCCGGCATGTTCGAGCACCCTGCCACGCAGGCCAACGTGCAAACCCTGGCGGCGCGCGACGTGCTCTTCGTGGGCCCGGCGGAAGGGCACCTGGCCTCCGGGCTGGTCGGAAAGGGTCGCATGGCCGAGCCGGACGAGATTCTGGGGCATGTGCGGCTGATCCTGGCACGCGCCGGAAAGTTGGCCGGGAAACATATTGTGGTGACTGCCGGTGGTTCGCAGGAACCGCTTGACCCGGTGCGTTACTTGACCAACCGCTCGTCGGGGAAGCAGGGATACGCCCTGGCGCAGGCCGCCCTGGACGCAGGCGCCAGCGTCACGCTGATTACTCATCCGACAGCGCTAACGCTGCCGGTGGGTGCGCAGGTGATCGAGGTCGGTACGGTACAGGAGATGTTGGAGGCTGTGCTCCACGCCTGTGAAAACGCCGACGGTCTGTTGATGGCGGCAGCCGTTGCAGATTTTCGAGTGAAACAGGTCGCAGAGCACAAGTTGAAGAAACGGGATGGGATTCCGCAAATCGAACTCGAGGCGGCGCCTGATGTCTTGGGAGCGGTAGCAAATATACGGGGCAGGTTGAAACGTCTCAAAGTTGTGGTAGGATTCGCTGCTGAAAGCCGCGATCTGATCGAGAACGCGGCTGAAAAATTATCGTCAAAGAAATTGAATCTGATCGCTGCCAACGATATTTCTGCTTCCGATGCTGGTTTTGCCGTGGAGACCAATCGAATTACGCTGCTTTACGCAGACGGACGCCGCGAGCCTTTACCGTTGATGAGCAAACTAGAAGCAGCCGAGCTATTGATCAAACGTGTGGCGGCCCTGGCGGAGTAATCATGCGCATTCTTGTTATCTCTGATATCCACGCAAACCTGGTTGCGCTCGAGGCCGTATTGAGCGACGCCGGAAACGTTGACCAAATCTGGTGTCTGGGCGATATGGTCGGTTACGGCCCGGACCCGAACGGTGTTGTGGAGCGCCTGCGTGCGCTGCCCAACCTGACTTGTATCCTTGGAAATCACGACGTGGCCGTTTTGGGCGAAATGAATTTCGCCGTTTTCAACACCGAGGCGCGCAAATCGCTCGTCTGGCAACAGGATACGATCACCCCTGAGAATCTGGTCTTTTTGCGTGATCTGCCGCAGGAAACCCTGGTCAAGGAGAAGGTCTCCCTGGCGCACGGCAGTCCACGCGACCCGGTGTGGGAATATGTGCTCAATACACTCGTGGCACGGCTTAACTTCGAGGCTTTCACCACGCCATATTGTTTTGTGGGACATTCCCACATCCAATGCATGTTCCAACTGGATTTGGAGAAAGACCGTGTCTCGTCAGAGATTCCACGCGTTGGCGAGACGCTCACCCTGACCCCACGCGCTATCCTGAATCCCGGATCGGTGGGCCAACCTCGTGACCGCGACCCACGCGCGGCGTATGCCATTTTCGACAACGAGGCGAACACCTGGGAACCTTGTCGCGTGTTCTACGACATCGCCAGCGTTCAGGCGCAAATCCGTGCGGCGGGATTGCCTGAGAAACATGCCATGCGGTTGTCGGAAGGCTGGTAGGTTTCGTTTTCTCGCTACCCAAAAATTCGCTAGCTGGAACAATTTATCGGTATCGTGCGTCTCTGGGGGGAGATTACCTTTCACATTAACAGAAACGAGGAGATTTATGAAACGCACCTTACTTGCCCTCTTCATTTTTACATTCCTCTTGGCTGCTTGTGGAACACCTGCTCCCACGCCCGTCTCCAATCTGACAGCGCGTTCCGCCAACAGCGGCGGCGCGCCACCGGTTGAGGCACCCGTCATGCAGCAACCTGCCAGCCCCGCCTTTTCGAGCGAATCACAAGCTACCGATTCATCGAGCGTGGGAACGGCTTCAGGGAGCCAGCAAACGGTAGATACCCGCATCGTCATCAAAAACGCCAACCTGACCCTCGTGGTCAAAACTCCGGATACCAGCCTGAACGCCATTGCCAAAATGGCGGAGGGCATGGGTGGATACGTCGTCTCGTCCAACCTGGATTCGACGTACACATCCAATGGAGACAAGGTGCCCAGCGGCTCGATCGTCATTCGTGTGCCGGCCGACAAACTGGACACGGCTATCGAGCAGATCGAGGCCGGCGCAATCGAGGTGCAATCCGAGTCACGTTCGGGCCAGGACGTGACCAAGGACTACATCGACCTGCAATCCCGTTTACAAAACCTGGAAGTGGCCCAGAAGCAACTGAACCAGATCATGCAGCAGGCAACCAAAACACAAGATGTGTTGGCCGTTTACCAACAACTCGTTTCGACCAACGAGCAGATTGAAGTGCTCAAAGGACAGATCAAATACTACGATGAATCGGCTGCTTTTTCGGCCATTACTATCCAGTTGACGGCTGAGTCAAGCCTGCAACCTATTGAGGTGGGGGGCTGGAAACCACAAGGTGTGGCGCGCGATGCGCTCCAGGCACTGATCAATTTCTTTCAAGGCTTCGGCAGTTTCCTGATCTGGCTGGTCCTCTTTATCATTCCGGTAAGCGCCGTTCTGATTGTTCTGCTGGCGCTGGTTTGGCGCTTGCTGCGCTGGTTCTGGCGCAAGGTTTTCCCCAAGAAGTCGCCGCCCGAGGCAACGAGTTAAAACGAAGTCGCGAGATAGAGTCCCGATTTTACTAGCGAGCCACACACCTGAAAGATGCGTGGCTCGCTAGTAGCAACAAATGCCGCAGAGCCAGTATAATCGAAATAATGGACAAACTTATCCACGACGCGCAAGAGCTTTTCGGCGTTCATCTGATCGGACGCCAAATTATCGCATTGGTCAATTATGAGCGCGAACTGTTAGCGTGGAATGAGAAATTCAATCTGACGGCCATCCGCGACGCCGAAGGGATTCGCACCAAACACTTTCTGGATTCATTTTCTTGTGTGTTGGCCTGGAAAGGCAACCCGCCGATGAAGCTGATCGACGTTGGCACGGGTGCGGGCTTTCCGGGCATCCCGCTCAAGATTCTCTACCCGTCCATGCAGTTGACCCTGGTCGAGTCGGTGGGGAAAAAGGCCAAATTTTGCCGGCATATCGTCGAGACGCTTGGCCTGGAGAACGTGGAGGTACTGACCGTGCGCGCCGAACAGGTGGGCCAGGTGCCAGAACAGCGCGAAAAATACGATTGGGCCGTAGCGCGCGCCGTGGCAAAGCTGCCGGTTTTAGCCGAATTCCTGTTGCCGCTGGTCAAGGTCGGGGGGGTGATGCTGGCTCAAAAAGGGGAAAACGGCCCAGCAGAGGTGCAGGCCGCCGAAGGGGCGATCAAGCTTCTGGGCGGACGCGTCCGCCAGTTGGTCAACGTCAAGCTGCCGGGGGTGGCCGATGAACGCTATTTGGTGATTACCGACAAGGTGGCCGCCACGCCGCCCACCTATCCACGCAAGACGGGGATTCCGGCCAAGCAGCCGCTGTCCAGTGAGAACGCCAAAAAATAGCCACCGCCAGTCAAGACAGTCCAACGATGTTCTTGACAAAGCATACGCTGTTGTCGACTCCAGCGTATTGCCCGTAGTTTGGAATGAGTTGGTAGCCATTCTTTTTATAAAGCGCTATCGCTTCCGGTTGTTTTTTCCCAGTCGCCAAGATACATTTTTCGTAGGATAATTCAGTTGCCCAGGTTTCCAACTCATTAAGAACCTGGCTGGCAATCCCCCTGCCGCTGCAATCAGGCAAGGTATACATTCGTTTGACTTCCATGGTGGCCGGCTCGTATTCTTTCATGGCGCCGCAACCTACGGGGGTGTCATTTTCATAGGCAACGACTACATATTTTATTCTGTCAATTTTATTGAATTGTACGTAGAAAGAATGCTCTTTCCCGTCTCTTTCCGCCAGGTCGGCGTCGAGACATTTTACGAGCTGAACAAAATCCGGGTTGGCTGAATCGGCCCTTATTATTTTTATCATTCGATGTCGCCGTAACGGCAAATCAAATAGCGCGGCTATGCTTTCACCTTGGTTGCCAGAAATTCACCGTTGCCGATAGGAACAAGACACGTGATGAATTCGGCGTCAGCTTTGACAACAGCGACAAAGGGAGCCAGCTCTTCTGGATGGGAGGTCGCATTATCTACGACGAGCAAGCCGCCGACACGAAGCACCCTCTTGATGTCCGGCCACCAGGCTGGATAGTCCACGCGCTCAGAATCCAGGAAGACAAAGTCAAAAGCAGAATTCTCCAGGCTGGCAAGCACCCGTTGAGCATCTCCTTGAATTTGATCGATCACCGGGGCCAGGCCAGAACGCGCAAAATTCTTTTTTGCTAAGGCGACTTTGAATTCGGAGACGTCGATGGTGGTCACTTTCCCACCCATAGACGCAACCGCGTCGGCCAGCCAGAGGGTCGAATAGCCGTTCGAGGTTCCAATTTCAAGCACGCGTTGCACACCCATGGCACGGATAAGCACAGATAAGAACTCGCCCGTGTCGCGTGTGATATTGAGCATCCTGCGAGGCCGATCTTTGATGGAAGCATCATTGGTTTTTCCAAACAGTTCCAGTTCGGCCAAAAGCTTCTGTAATGATTCCGTCATACGCACCTCCTGTCAGCATCCCGGTAAAACTGTCCGTCACCCAAACAGCCCATGGTGATGGATAGATTGGGGATGTGTGCAACACAAAATATTGCACACATCCCAACACCCGCGTCTCAGAAAGTCATCTATTCCAGAATCAAGACGAGCGAGCACAGCGGAAGCCGAGGCTATCGGCCCGGCCATTGACAAGGTTCTTGCCTCGCTCGGTTGTGCGCACGAGTACGGCAACGCTATCCCATGAACCGCCGCGTAAAACCCGTCCATCTCCCGTAGCAGGCCCTGTCGGATCCTTGGCAGGCGAGACGCCATAATAGCCGGCGCCATACCAATCGAATACCCAGTCCCAAACATTGCCGGCCATATCCAACGCGCCATAAGGACTGGCGCCTGCCGGGTAATGCCCTACCGGCGACACATATAGATAGCCGTCATCGACTTTTGCATCAGCCCAACTGATATTCAAATGCTTGTCGGCAAAGTTAAGCAAATTGCCGGCCGGGTCTTGATTGCCCCACGGATAAGTCCGCGCATCCGTCCCGCGCGCCGCTTTCTCCCATTCGGCTTCGGTCGGAAGCCGCTCTCCGGCCCATTTGCAATAAGCCCTTGCGTCGTTCCAACTGACCTGCACAACAGGATAATCGTCCAGGCCTTTGATATTGCTGGAAGGCCCGTGTGGGTGCTGCCAATCTGCGCCCTTGGTATCCTCCCAATTTTTGGAAGAAGTATTAAAAACCTCCCCGCTGCCACTCTTCTCGGCATCGGTCTGGTAATTCATGGCCTTCACGAATTTCTGGAACATGGCGTTGGTCACTTCCGTCTGGTCGATCCAAAAAGCATCCAACGTTACCTTATGGACAGGCGACTCATCGGAATAGCCGGAATCGCTTCCCATCTGAAACGACCCGGCCGGCACGAAGACCAGCGTCATGCCGTCCGCCGACGAAACCGAGGTATTGATCGTCGAAACGGTAGGCGGCACAGGCGTTGGCGTCGGTTGACAGGCCGCCAGCACCAATCCGCCGGCCAACACCCCTACTGCCAGCACGCTGGTAATCCAACGACATCCCCTCACGGGCCCCTTTCTCTTCAGGAAAGGAGGCGCAGCCCTCGTCTTTGGTTTTGTTTCAACCTTGCGCTCCGCAAAGCCAGATTTTGGGGGAAGGGGAAGGGACTCAGACATGTGCTACCTCATTCTACGTGGGATAAGAAACGGTTTCACAGCCCCAGATTGGGCCTCGATTCCTGAAACCATCCCTATTATAGGAGCATCTGCACATTTGAACCAACCTTTGTGACAGAATGTTTACAAAGTCCAGCTTACACCCCCAACCTTGCCCAAGAGTAGGGCGCAGACTGCGCCAGATTTTCACAAGAAAGGCAATGTTACTGTCTGGTGGAGCCGATGGTAGGCTGTTCCGCCAAACCCTTGTACTTAAAGTCCACGAATCGACATCGACCCTTTCCAGCCGAGAAGAGCGCGACTTTCAGGCTGGTGAATCCGCCAAAAACGTTGTGGTGCATTCCTGAGACTTCCATTTGCCAGGGATGCTTCGTCCAGGTAGCATCGTCAAGGGAGTAATCGTAGGTGACGATGTTATCGATATTGGCAAGCCGAAAACGCATCTTGTTGGAGGACACCGGAATTCGCAACCAGGGATGCTCTATACCGTAATTGTAGATTCGAATCTCTCTGTCGACCAGACCAACGCCACAAAACATTCGTTCATTATAGAAGAGCAGGAGACCGCCCTGGCAGACTGCATCAACCTCGACGGTTACCTCGATCTGGTATCTCCGGTCTCCGACAATGAATGTGATCGGGGATGAGTCTTCCGGGCCCGATCCTTTTCCCTCTAGCGACAAAGCATGATCCCGGTAGACTATACGGTTCATCTCGTTGGGCTCAGGGTCGAAAAAGCTCCATTGCAGTCCAAACTTGTTCGTTGAAAAGTCATCGGAGAGTTCATGGCCGCTCTTGTTCTCGGTTATGTTAATCGGCTTGGCAATCGGCGCGGAAAGGTCCCCACCGGCAGATCGAAACCAACCGTCTTGAGTCCAGACGATGGGTTCAAGCAGCGTTTGCCGACCCAGAGTCCGAAATCCATTTTCATACCCGTGATAGACCATCCACCATTTTTCGTCAGGGCCCGGCACAACCGACGCATGGCCGCGAGACCACCACGGCTCTTCTGCACTTTTGGTTCGGACAATGGGATTGTACGGACAGTCCTGCCAGGGGCCGTGGATAGAGCGCGACCGTGCAACGATCACCATGTGACTGGTGGGCGGCCCGGCCGTCCCACCGACTGCAGAAATGAGGTAGAACCAATCTTGGCGTCTAAAAATCTTGGGGCCTTCGGGCGCGAACATTTCCACCACCCAATCGTCCGGGTACTTCCAAGGTTCATAGACTTTTTCCAGTTCGCCAAGGGTGGACAGGCCATCGTCACTGAGCCTGATTCGGCGAATTCCGTTTAGAAACAGGTAGCGTCGTCCGTCTTCGCCGACGGCATGTCCCGGATCGATGCACCCCTCCAGCTTCAAATCGATTGGATCACTCCAAGGGCCGGTAATGTGGTCTGCATAAATCACATAAACGGACGCGTAGGTCTCGGATACGGCGGGGATGTAGATATAGTATCTCTGCCCGTGTTTTACCAGGTCGAGCGCCCAAACCGAACCGATATATTTCGTCAGCGCAGCGCAGATTGGCGTCCAATTAACCAGATCGCGAGAATGCCAGATGACGATTCCCGGATGGGCGAGAAAGGACGAAAACGTCATGTAGTAGTCTGAGCCGTCTTTGAGAATCGTCGGATCAGGGTGATCCCCGCTTACGATGGGATTCAGGTAAAAACCATTCCCAAGGTCTGCGCTTCTTTGTCCTTCTACGCCAATATTCAAAATGGGATTATGCTTCGGGCCAATCATTGGGTCTCCATAGATTTATTTGGCACGGTTCAGAATTGCCCAATTATGGGCAAAAACACCTTTACAATTTTATGCGAGATTGGTATCTAATTTCAACCTGCATTTGACAATCAAAGCTCGTTTCTGCCCTGAGTGTCTAAGTGGTATGAAGTGGCTGTTCTATGGGGATGGCAGGGGTTTTGAGGGCCACATTTTGGCTACGGACATGGTGGTAGTGAACCAGGGTTGAAATTGTAGTAGCAGGATCATGATGTAAGCGTTGGATGAACTGTCTTGGGAGTTCAGCTTCGGCTAACCTGTTTCGATGAAACAGATATGATTCATGAGG
>JBJKRF010000130.1:0-3915 GCA_046704785.1 Anaerolineales bacterium
GCTCATGCGTGGTGGCAAAGACGACCAAATAGCATACGATCATGACGGCTCCGAAGATGCCCATGGTAATGGCCCATCCCCTGGCGCTGGTATCATTACCGTGGCCGAATTTCGCAACGAGCGGCAGAACCAGGGCCTGGATCAGCAATTGTCCGATCATGGCGGCCACAAAACGATAACTGGCGACGCTGGAGCGCTCGCTGGCATCAGGCGTTATAACGCCCATCAACGCCGAATAAGGCGTGTTATTGGCCGAATAGAGAATCATGACCAGCATGTAAGTGACATAGGCGTAGATGATTTTGCCCGTCATCCCGAAATGCGGAGTCAGGAAGACCAGCCAGAAGACGACGCCAAAAGGAATGGCCGTGAAGAGGATCCAGGGACGGAACTTGCCCCAGCGGGAATTCGTCCGGTCGGACAGCGCGCCGATGACCGGATCAGAAACCGCATCAGCCACACGCAGGAGGAAAAACATGGAACCCACCGCCACTGCCGAAAGCCCCACCGTGTCCGTATAAAAGCGCTCCTGATAAAGGATCAGCGACATGAAGAAAAAGTTGGTCGCCAGGTCGCCAAGGCTGTAACCGGTCTTTTCCCTGGCGGAAAGCCTTTGGTGGGTTCGTTCTGCCATATTGTTGTGGGTTTGAATTATATTTGCCTGGTTTTCGCCAAATCGCATTTTCAAACGTCGCGCGAAGAGTCGCCGACCATGATTTCAAGTTCGCCCGGTTCGACGACGCGTTTCATGTAGGTGCGGCAGGATGCGAAAAATTCTTGCACTCTGTCAAGCGCAACCGCCTCCACCTCCGTTTCCAGTCACTGGGCCATCCATACACTGTTCTTAACCTGACTTTCGCAACTGGAGGGTAAAAATTCAAAAACCCCTGATGTTTGGCTGGTCCGGCTTGAAAGTCTTCACTACAGGCCGTCGCGCTTGTCAGTCGAGCAATTGGCCTTGAACACTGATTTGGGGCGGAGGTTGTTCGGGCAGTTCCCAGCCCAATTGCGCCAGCAATACTTGATGATCTTTCTCCGGCTGCGTGTAGCGCCGGAACAACAACTCCTTGCCCGTTTCCTCGGTCGGAAAGCACACGTCCATCATCTGCATCGTCGCAAACTTCTCCAGCAGGCTCCGGGGGGTGAGGCCGCCGGCCACCGACCTCAACTTGCCTTGCAGGGTGACGTGCAAACAGTAAGACAGGAAGGCCACGAAGATATGCGCTTCTATGCGCTCTTCTTTCTGGTGAAAAATCGGGCGGATTTGCAGGTCGTCTTTGAGGTTCTTGAACGCTCCCTCAATGGCCACCAGTTGCAGGTAGTATTCCCAGAGCAGCTTGGGATCGGTCCCGGTCAGGTTGGTGCGCAGCAGGTAGCGCCCTTCTCGCCGATGCCATTGCCGATAGCGGTCCAATGCCAGCCGGAAGGTGAAGGTGCTGGCGTTGACGGCTTCGCCTGCTTGCGGCCAGCGAATGTCCAGCAGCTTGAAGGTGCGTCCGGCTTGTTCTTTGGCCTGACCCACGGCCAGCAGGAGTTCATCACGCGTCAGCGGCTTTTTGACCTGCTGCAATTGCCGGAGCCGTTTGATCAACGCCCGCAGTTTGTTCAATCGCATGGCCCGCTCCTTCTTAAGTCGATCCCGGCTCTCGACATAGACGTAGAGTTCCTGGTTTTGGGGCAGGAGTTTCACGCGCACCGCCGGTCGCGCCTGCTGCCAGGGTAATTTTATCAGTTCGGCTTCCAGTCGGGTCAGCCGGCCTTTGGGCGTGCCCACCAGATACCGGATTTGCGGATCGGCCCGCTGCATTTCCATGATCACTTCCTCCGTGGGGATGCCGCGGTCCATCACCCACACCCGGTTGGCTTTGCCGTGGAGTTTTTCGATCTTCTCCAAAAACTGCTTGAGCGTGGTCTTGTCGCTGGTGTTGCCGGCCAGCACCTCGTAAGCCAGCGGATAGCCTTCGGTCGTCACCACCAGCGCGATGACCACCTGCACACAGTCCGGTCGCTTGTCCCGGCTGTAGCCAAAGCGGCGCTTGTCGCCCTCCGGAAACGGCGGATCACTTTCAAAGTAAGTGCTCGTCAGATCGTAAAGCAGCACGTCGCACTTCACGGCAAATTCATCCTGCCAGCGCTCGCGCAGGTGTCCGAACAGTTCCTCCCGGTGTTGGCCCAACCGATCCAGGCACCGATAAAGATTGTCCTTGGCCGCCAGACCGAAGTCTTCCCCCAGCAAATCGCCCAGGGCGCTCTGGCCATACCATTGCCGATGCAGCCGCCATTCGCTGCCCGGATCCAGCAGCCGATAAACCACCAGCGTGATGAGCACATTGAGCCAGCGGGTGCCCTCGCGACTGGGCGGCAGACGATGACTCCAAAATTCCGAGAGCTTCAGGAGGTTCCACGCCTTCAGCGCCACCCAGCAGGCGCCCCATTGTCGCGGACGTTCAATCCGAAACTGTTTCAAATGCACGCCGATGGTCGTCGCCTCCCGGCTTTGGCGGTCGCGCTCGGTGGCCAGCCTGGGTAAAGGTTCCCCGGCCTGGCCAGACGGGCCAAATTGTTCCGCGGTCTTCTGCCAACTCAACTCCTGGGCCGGCGTCAACTTGCCCAGATAAAGCACGTGTCTTTGCACCACCCGCCCGCCCGCGCACCGGCGGTTTTCCACCAGACTCCAATAGGTGTTGATCTTGCCGTCTTTTCTCCGGTCATGCCCGCGCAAAAAAAGTGACATGCAACGAGTTTACCAGTTCCCGCAGCCAGCGGAAGAGGTCAGGTCTGCACTACAACGCGTTTGGGATGGCAAATCACCGCTTTTCCCAATAAATCCAAAGCCTCTTGCCCCGAATATTCTTCAAAACAGGGGCCAGTTGCGAAAGGCAGGTTAGCAGGCAGCGTGACGGCACGGGACCGCGTAGGGGGAAACCGCTTGTGTCATTACTTGGGACTGACCCGTTCATGATTACTTGACGTGATCCACGCGAACCCGATTGATGGCTGACTGAGCCGCATCACGAATTATTGTGTTAGTGTCATTTAGAGTATCGAGCAAAAATGGAATTGCTGGTTTGGCTTTGCTGCCAAAGTCTCCTACGGCACGTAGAATGGCAAAACGTGTTGAAAAATCAGATTCTCTGAAACAATTGGTGAGTGCGGGGACCACCACATCAGGTTCAAGTTTCAACTGACCTAGTGCCCAAGCCGAACAAGTGCGAACGACAGAGGTTTTATCCCGTAAAGCTACGATTAGTGGTAAAACCGCATTTGTCTGGGGTGGATGAATTGTGCCTAAAGCCGTAGCCGCTCTTGACCTTACCGTTGAGTCATGGTTTGTTAAGGCGGCCAGCAATACCGGCACACTGGAAGTCCCAATATATGCCAAACACAGTGCGATTTCCGCTGAATTTGTTCCATCATTCAACAGAGCCGCAAGCGGGAGAACTGCTATTCGTGCAGATGGACCTAATATTTTGAAACCATTAATTGCCAACTTCTCATTGTGTCCTTGCTCAGTGAGCATTTCAACAAGGGAAGGTATGACATTTGTTCCTTCTTCTCGCAGCGACAGAACTGCGTGCGACCGGATCTGCTGGTTAGTGCTATGTGAATCAGTCAAAAGCCTTATGAGGGCGTTTTTAGAAACTGACGCACAAACGGGTTGCACTTCCAGAAAGACTATCATCAGCACAATGATGATTGTCCAACCGCGAGCAAGCTGTGGTATTATCCTTTTGTGACACATGCGCTCTTATTAAAACCAGTCATACCAATGCTTTTGCTTCTTCTTGCATTTCGGATGTGAATGGTTGCACTTATTGTTGTAGGCCTTGGTCAGTTTGTTCGCACAATACAACGTATCTATTTGTGATCCGCCCGTCGCCTCTGAAATGCAATCGCAAACAGAAATATATGTGT
>JBJKRF010000131.1:0-38782 GCA_046704785.1 Anaerolineales bacterium
AAAAACTGGTTAGGCAACCAATCCTGGAATGGCGCAGATGCTTTGTGGCCCTTACTCCTTCAATTCCAGCCAGAGTATAACAACCGCCCACATCAGGGCCTGGCGATTCCGGGGTTGTCACCCAACGTATTCGCCAAGCGTATCTGGCTCATGTAACTATGTTGTTAATGTGCAAGATGATACTGACTAAGACAGAAATAGCGTTTATCACCCAATTACTGTCTTTCTTGGCTTCAGCCCGAACCAGGCCAGCAGGCTGAGCAACACGGAAATTACGCCAACGTACGCGAAGCAATCTTCCCAGAAGCGGATCGGGAACAGGCGGATGAGCGTGTCGGAGTAAGCGAACAGCCAGGAATTGCCGCTGAAGAACAGCGAGTGGAACCAACTGAAGAACTGCCAGAAGGAGGTGGCGGCGAAGGTCAAGATGAAAACCAGCAGAACGATGGTCAAGATGCCGCCGTAGCGCCAACCACGCCGGTAGTCGTCCAACCAGTTGCCACGCCAAGCCCAGATTCCCAGCAACAGCAGCAGGCCCAGGTCCATGTCCCAGGTTCTGAGCAACATCTGCACCACGCCTTTGACATCGTGCATGTGGCTGAGTTCGCGCGAATTATAGATGAAGCCTCCGTCGTCGAACTGGAGTTGCGCCAAATAATCGATGCCTGCGCTGTTGAGCAGATAGTCGAGCGAAGGCGTTGCCCAGCGCAGACGGTCTTGCATGCTAAAGCCATACGGGTCGGCGGGGAAGCCCGGCATGCGGTATTCGATTTGCAGGAAGAGCGGCGTCATCAGTACGCGCACGCTGAACATGACGATTGCCAGCGGAATCAGCAAGGCCACCAACCAGGACAGACCTGAGCGAAGACGAGAATCCATGAAAAAAACCTCCGAAGATGAGATCGTTGATCGAAAGGAAAAAGCGCTTTGTGTTTCGTTCTATTGTAGTTCCGACACGCCGCCGTTCAGGATGAAATGGATAATCAGGCTATCCGTCACCCATTCGATGGGCGAGCGGTCGTCTGTGTAAACCTCGCCACCCTGCGGCGGCGCTTGCAGGTTGGCATACGCCTCCTCGGCGGCTTGCAGCAGCAACGGGCTGGTTTGCGGATTCTGGGAGAGGGCCGCGATGTTGAGCGCCAGGTTATTCTGCACGGTGGGCTGCCGGGTGGCGTAGATCACCGAGTTGAACGTATTGGGCACGTCCATCACGTACAAGGATGGCAGCACCGTCTGGATGGTGGCCGACAGATCGTTGATCAGACGCCGGTCGCCGGGCGCGCGCCCAACGTTGATCGCCAGCACGCCGTCGTCGCTGAGGTGGTTGGCGCAAATCTGGAAGAACTCCACGGTGGTCATGTGGGGCGGGATGTAGGGCGGGCGATAGGCGTCCACGATGATCAGGGAGTATTTGTGCGAACTATGCTCCAGCCCCCAACGTCCGTCGGCGATGTAGACGTTGAGATTGGATTCGTTCATGGCGAAGTATTTGCGTCCCACCGCCACGATTTTGGGGTCGATCTCGTACCCGTCGATGGGCACGTTGCCGTAGGCGACCGTGGCCTGGCGCGCAGCCGTTCCGGCGGCCAGCCCGACGATGGCGATGCGTTTGACATCGGAAGGCGTAAAGGGCGGCGAGTTGAAAAGTGGGCCGACCAGGAATTCCTCCCAGGGGCCGCCGTAGGAGAGCACGTTTGGGTTGTACTCGGAATGGACGCCCTGCCCGTCGTTCAGGCGCAGATAGGTGTATCCGTTGCGCTGGATGACTTCGATGTAGTTGTAGGCCGATTCGGTCTCGTAGACCTGCCCAGGTGTGGATTTGATGCGGTAGTCATTCAGCAGGGCTGCCGCCGTCAGTACGACCGGCATCAGCAGAAAAGGGAGCAGCGCCCGGGTTCCGGCGGAGGCCCACAATCCGGCCAGGGTGACGACCAGCAACGTGCCGCTAAAAATCAGGAAGGTGAGGGTCACGCCGACTAACGGAAACAGGACCAGGGTTGGTAGGAAAGCGCCGAGCACCGATCCGATCGTCGAGATGGCGTAGACGTTCCCGGCCACGTTCCCGGCGTGGGACGAGTCATCCATCAACAGCCGGATGACGAAGGGCGAAGCCATGGCCAGCAGCGTGACCGGCACGCTGAACAGCACCAGTGTGCCGACGAAAGCGCCCAGCATGACGCCCAGGTTGAGCACGTCGAAGGCGGCTGCGGCGAAGCGCAGCACCGGTTGGGCGATGAACGGCGCAAAACCGAGCGTGAAGGTGCCCCAGGCCAGGATGGTGAACAAGGTGCGTGGACGGGGCGAACGGTCGGCCCAACGCCCGCCGACGGTGTAGCCGATGGCAAAGTAGACCAGGATCAGGCCGATGATGCAGGCCCACACCAGGTTGCTGTATCCGAAGGTGGTTTGCAACAGGCGCGAGGCCCCGAATTCGGCGGCCAGAGTGGTCATGCCAGAAAAGAAAACAGTGAAGTAAAGGTAGCGACGCATGGGCCGTATTATATAATGCCTGCGGTGATAAAGGAGATATGAATTCAGATTCTCCGTGCTATACTTTTGGGTCGAATTACAGTCTTGGATTCGAGCCACTTCCCTCACGTTTGGAGAAATACATGAGCCGACTTGACAAGCCTTCGGACGGAGCCTGGGAGCATCTGCGCTCTGAGCCGGGGGACGACCTGCATATCTTCCGCTTGCGTTTCGACTGGTTCAGGCATCCGCGCAGCGCAAAGGCTCTGAAAGTGGTGGTGCTCGATGCGCCGGACTGGGCCAACGTGGTGGCGCTGACGCCCGAAAAGAAGATTGTCGTCGTGCGCCAGTTCAGGTTTGGGGCCGCGCAAACCACGGTCGAGATTCCGGCCGGGCTGGTCGAGCGCGGTGAAGCGCACGAGCGGGCCGTCCGCCGGGAGTTGGAGGAGGAGACCGGCTATAGGGCGCGCGTCTGGCAGTATTTGGGGAATGTGGAGCCTAACCCGGCTTTCATGAACAATCATTGCCACCAATGGTTGGCCCTGGACGTGGCCAGGAGCGTTTCGCCCCATCCGGACGAAAACGAAGACATCCGCGTGGACGAACTGAGCCTGGATGAAATCAAAACCGAAATCCGCGCGGGACGGATGCGCAACGCCTTGACGTTGTTGAGCCTTTCGAGAGTCTTTGATTTGCGGGACGAGCCCGGCCTTTTGTACTGATCCCGCTCGTTCACTATTGCATTCATACAGTAGCAATTCATGCCTGCTCAAAACGACCAACCACAACCCTTTCCCTGGAAGTTGTACGGCGCAGAACTGGTCGGTACCGCCCTGCTCATCCTGGCGGGATTGTCCATTGTCATTCTCGATTTTGGGAACGGCAGTCCTGTTCTGCAGCTTATCCCGGACGCCGGGCTGCGACGTCTGATTACGGGATTCCTATTCGGGACGACCGGGGCGTTGATCGCGCTCTCGCCGCTCGGACGTGAAAGCGGCGCGCACATCAACCCGGCGGTGACCTTCAGCTTTTGGCTGATGGGCAAACTGCGCGGACGACATGCGCTTGGCTATGTGGCGGCGCAACTGATCGGCGGCGTGTTGGGCGCTTTGCCGCTGCTGGCCTGGGGCGCGATGGGCCGCAGCGTGGCCTACGGCGCGACCGCGCCGGGAGCCGGTTTCGGCCTCGGCTGGGCGCTTGTGGGAGAGGCCGTCACCACCTTTTTGTTGATCGTCGGGCTTTTCTTCTTTTTGAGTTCCCGTCGCATCCGGGCCTTTACGCCGGCCCTATTTCCCTTTCTATTCGCCGTCATGGTCTTTATCGAAGCGCCGCTATCAGGCACCAGCACCAACCCGGCCCGCAGTCTCGGCCCGTCCGTCATCTCCGGTGTGTGGCAGGGTTGGTGGATCTACTGGTTGGGCCCGCTGATCGGCGCGCTGCTGGGGACGTTGCTTTTCCGCCTGGGCTGGCTGCGGGAGTTGGAGGTCGAGGTGGCGAAGCTGTATCATTTCGAGCATGACCGCTACGGCATCTTTCATTGGGAATAGAAACCTGGGCGCATGGACGCGCCTTTCGAAAAGCCCCGTGCCATACCTGTCACGGGTGAAAATGCCCAAAGGACACAAAGCGCAATTTTCACCCGCGGGCATACTATCCTGTTCGGAGTACGACCCCAAGCGAGGACAAATGAAACAAAAAGCACTGCTGGCCCTGATTTCTTTGTTGCTGCTGGTCGCCTGCAATCCGGCGACCCCGCCGCCGCTTCCCACCTCGACGCCCGCTCCTACAGCGACAGCGACGCCGGCTTTCCCCGCTGCCAAGTTCGGAAGCAGTGAAACCGACGTGACCTATTGCACCATGAACGGTGCGCCCCAAAAGATGGACCTCTATTACCCGAAAACGGGCGGCCCGTGGCCGGTGCTGCTTTACGTCCATGGCGGGAGCTGGTATCAGGGCGATAAAGCCGAGGGCGCAGGTTGGCGTTATATGAATGACCACGGCTTTCTGGTCGCCTCGGTCAACTATCGTTTGGCAACCTATCAAACCAAATTCCCCGACATGATCGAAGACGTCAAATGTGCAGTGCGCTTCCTGCGCGCGCACGCCGATTCTTACAACCTCGACCCGACCCGCATCGGCGCCATCGGCGCCAGCGCCGGCGGGCAATTGGTAAACCTGCTTGGCACGTCCGACAAAAGTGCCGGTTGGAACGTGGGCGAATACCTGGGCCAATCCAGCCGGGTGCAGGCCGTGGTCAGTATTTCCGGGCCGGCAGATTTCACCCGTCCCTTCCCCAATGGGATCAATACCTCCATTTTCCTGGCCTTTGGTGCGCTGGCCGGCAGCAATTCACCCGCCATGGTGGCTGCCAGCCCGGTCACTTACATCACGCCGGATGATCCGCCTTTCCTGATCTTTCAGGGCGACCACGACGGCTATGTGCCGGTTGACCAGGGAGAGACGCTGAACGCCCGTCTGCTGGCAGCCGGCGTGCCGTCCACGTTGGTCGTTGTCGTGGGCGGCGACCACAGCCTGCAGGGTGTGAATGGCAAGGATACGATTCCCTCGCAGGACGAAATCTCTCAGATCACCTTGCGCTTCCTGGAAAAGAACCTGAAGTGAGGCTTCAGGCGCACCAAACGATGAATGCTTTACAAATGACCTGTCCCGTGTTAAACTACGCCCGCAATCGACGGCGCTCTCACGCGAGAGCGCCCTTTTGGTGTGCCCATGCGAACTGTTGATTGGAACGATAAAGAAAATCGTGTGGAAATGATCGACCAGCGCCTCCTGCCGGGAGCGTTTGAAGTCGTTTCTTTTCGCACCCCGCTCGAGGTGGCGCAGGCCATCCGGGAGATGGTCGTACGCGGCGCTCCCGCCATAGGCGCTGCCGCCGCCTTCGGGCTGGCGCTTGCCGCACAGGAGTCGCAGGCGCATACACCCCGTGAGTTGTCCGCCGATCTGGAGACGGCTGCCAACGCCCTGAAGGCCGCCCGCCCGACGGCTGTCAACCTGGCCTGGGCGGTGGATCGTGTGCTCGCGGCGCTCTCCCGCCGGGAGAAGGACGCGGGCGGCTCCGTCGACGACCTGCGCCAATTCGTGCGCGACGAGGCCCGCCGCATCGCCGACGAAGACGTGGAAATCAACAAGCGTATGGCTGCGCACGGCGCGGAACTGATCGACGACGGTGATACCGTGGTGCATCACTGCAACACCGGCGCGCTGGCAACTGTCGATTGGGGCACCGCCTTGGGCGTCATCCGTATGGCCTGGGTGCAGGGCAAAAAGATTCACGTACTGGTGGACGAAACCCGTCCGCGTTTGCAGGGCGCGCGCCTGACAGCCTGGGAACTTGAACAATACGGCATCCCCTACGAGATTATTTCGGACAACATGTCCGGCTATTTTTTGCATAGCGGCGCGGTGCAGAAGGTCTTCTTCGGCGCCGACCGCGTGGCCGCCAACGGCGACGTAGCCAACAAGATCGGCACGTATATGCTGTCGTTGGCCGCCCACGATAACGGCGTCCCGGTCTATCCGGTGGTGCCGACCTCGACGGTCGATTTGTCGCTGGCGCATGGCGGCTTGATCCCCATCGAAGAACGGAATCCCGCCGAAGTGTTGAACATTCAATTGAACGGTGAGCGCGTCACGCCCCAGGGGGCGCAGGCGCGCAACCCGGCTTTCGATGTGACCCCCAACCGTTTGGTGACGGCCATCGTCACCGAGAATGGCGTGGTGCGCCCGCCTTTCGACGTGAATTTACCGAAAGCAGTCAAAAACCAATCATAATTGTCTTTGCGAGGGGCGCAGCGACGCGGCAATCTCTTGAAAGCTGAGATTGTTTCATCTCTGTCCGGCTCGCAGTGACGCCTGGATTACTTATGGACATCCTTCTTTCTGGTTCTGTTGCTTACGATTATTTGATGACTTTCCCCGGCCTGTTCCACGAGCAGATTCTGCCGGAGCGGCTTAAATCCATCAGCTTGTCTTTCCTGGTGGATAGCATGTCTCGCCAGCGCGGCGGCACCGCCCCCAATATTGCTTACACCCTGGCGCTGCTCGGTGAGAAGCCGCGCCTGCTGGCAACCGTCGGCGAGGACTTCGAGGACTATCGCGCCTGGTTGGAAAAGGCCGGCGTGGACACGGCCTGCGTCAAGGTCGTTTCGGGGAAGTTTACGGCTTCGTTTTTTGCCACCACCGATCAGGTGAATGCGCAGATCGCTTCCTTTTATCCGGGGGCCATGGCCGACGCGGCCATCCTGTCGATCAAGGATGTCGGCGTCCGCCCGGAACTGGTCATCGTTTCCCCCACCGATCCGGCAGCGATGATGAAACACGCTGCCGAGTGCCGCGAACTGGGCGTGCCGTATTTGTACGACCCGTCGCAGCAGGTGCTGCGTTTGAGCGGCGAGGAGATCGCGCGCGATATGGAGGGCGCACACTTCCTGTTCGTCAATGACTACGAGTTTGGGCTGGTTGCCAAAAAGACCGGCCTCGACCTGGACGGCATGCTCCGGCACGTGGACATTGTGGTGGTCACGCGCGGCGGCGAAGGCGCCAGTATTTACGCCGACGGGCAGGAGATCAGTGTGCCGGTGGTGCCCGAGGAGCGCATCGTCGATCCCACCGGCGTGGGCGACGCCTTCCGCGGGGGCTTCCTGGCGGCTTATGCGCGCGGCTGGAACTGGGAACTGTGCGGACAGGTGGGTTCGCTGGCGGCGGTTTATTGCCTGGAACAGAACGGTACGCAGAACCATCGTTACACCCGCGAGGAATTTGTCAAGCGTTTCCGTCAGAATTACGACGACGACGGTAAACTGGATGCATTGTTATAGAATGCCCACGGGTGAAAATTGCGTGTTCCTGCTCGATAAAAAGCGCAATTTTCACCTGTGATGGGTATAGAATGTGAGCTACTCTCTTTCCACGGGAAATCCCCAAAAATCGCAACTATTTAATGAACCGCAAGGAGAAAGCATGAGCAATTACGATATCAAGGATAAGGACCTGGCCGAAGGTGGCCGTCGCCGCATCGACTGGGCCGAGCGCGAGATGCCTGTTTTGCGCACGATCCGCGAGCGCTTCGCCAAGGAACGCCCGCTAGAGGGTCTGCGTGTTTCGGCCTGTCTGCATGTCACCACCGAGACGGCCAACCTGATGCGCACCTTGCAGGCCGGCGGCGCGGACATCGTCCTGACGGCCTCCAATCCGCTCTCCACGCAGGACGACGTGGCCGCCGCGTTGGTCAATCTTTACGAGATTCCGACCTACGCTATCAAGGGCGAGGACAACGCCACCTACTACAAGCACATCACCGCCGCGCTGGATCACAAGCCGCAGATGACCATGGATGACGGCGCGGACCTGGTCTCGACGCTGCACAAGAGCCGCCGCGAGCTGCTGCCCGAAGTCGTCGGCGGCACCGAAGAGACCACCACGGGCGTCATTCGCCTGCGCGCCATGGCCGCCGACAAGATGCTCAACTTCCCGGTCATTGCCGTCAACGATGCCATGACCAAGCACTTTTTCGATAATCGCTACGGCACTGGCCAGAGCACCATCGACGGCATCATCCGCGCGACCAACGTGTTGCTGGCAGGCAAGGTCTTCGTCGTGGTTGGCTATGGTTGGTGCGCGCGTGGCCTGGCATCGCGCGCGCGCGGAATGGGCGCCCAGGTGGTTGTGACCGAGGTCGATGCGCTCAAGGCGCTCGAAGCCGTCATGGACGGGTTCCAGGTGATGCCGATTCAGGAGGCCGCCAAGGTGGGCGACATCTTCTGTACGCTGACCGGCGACATCCACGTCATCGACGTGAAGCACTTCGAGGTGATGAAGGACGGCGCCATCGTCGCCAACTCCGGTCACTTCAACGTGGAGATCAATATCCCCGGCCTGGAGCAGCTCTCCAAGGGCGAACCCAACCGCGTGCGTCCCTTCGTCGACCAGTACGAGACCAAGGACGGGCGCAAGATCAACGTCCTGGGCGAAGGCCGCCTGATCAATCTGTCCGCTGCCGAGGGGCATCCCTCCGCCGTGATGGACATGTCTTTCGCCAACCAGGCGCTTTCCGCCGAGTACATGGTGCGTAACGCCGACAAGCTGGAGAAGCGCGTCTACACCGTGCCGGAGGAAATCGATCAGGAGATCGCGCGCCTGAAGCTGGATGCCATGGGCGTCAAGATCGACACGCTGACCGAGGAACAGGTCAAGTACCTGAACTCGTGGGAAGAAGGCACCTAGGATCGCTGATCGTTGATCCCGAATTTAAAATTGACCCCGTAATTTGCTGCGGGGTCAATTTTCGTTTTAGTATATAATTTTCCAAATTCGGTTCTTTATCCTACAGAGATAGGCTGTATGAATAACAACCGTACCTGTTTTGTACTACAATATGAGAAAGTTTTGGTAGGTGGTAAACAACCAAATTGGGAAAAGTGATTCTTACATTTGAAAAATCAGATTGGATTTAAAGTTTTTTTGAGTTGATGCTGATTCAGTCATCGTTGTTTCAGAAGAGAGGTGGTAACCTGTGCAAATCAACCGCAAAGACGTTGGGTACACCATATATTCTCGCATAGAAGAAGCACTCAGGTATTTAGTTAGAGATAAATTAGTGACGCTTGAAGATTGGGTGAATTCTATACCTAAGGGTGTTCTGGATAAGGTAAAGAACCGATCCTCATTGGTTCTGCCACTTAGTGACGATCCAACTGACTTTTTAGAAGAAACGCATCTGACGGAACTTTCTGAGATTATTTGCTATAAGGATTCGTTTGAGAGATTTGTTCCTGTTAACACATGGGATCAAGCCATGTTTCAGGACAAAATGATTGCTTTGTATGGACTTCGAAACAAAATAGCTCACGTAAAAAGATCCTTTACTGCTTTTGATTTAGATTTATTATCAGAACTTGCGGATACGTTTTTAGTGGTTCTTGGTATTCATGGTGACGAGCTTCGGGAAACACTAAAGCACCTGAAGATCAATCCATCTAGCAGCCTGTCGGAGAAAGAACTCGCATCCCGATTTTCCCCCTGTTTTTAGGCCCTTTGTGGGGCAAAGAGAGCAAAATCACTCACTTTTGGGTCTAAAATGGGGCAGCTTTGGTACGAAAAAGAGTTCTCCGACAAGCTGCTAGGAGCGAAAGTATCATTCACGGTGGAAGAAACCCCAAGCGGGATTCAGGCCAGAAGTGTTCAGCTAATATAGCCTTCTTTCCCTATGGAATATAAAGAGTTGACCAATTATCTGGAGTTTATCATGCAGATCACTGAAAACATTCATCTTGTCCCGGACGTGGTCGCCAACCCGTACCTGATCGTCGATCCCGATGGTGTGACGTTGATCGACGCCGGGATGCCGCGCAGCGAAAAGAAGATCCTTGCGGCGCTGGCCGAACTGGGCAAATCGCCCACCGACCTGGAACGCATTCTCCTGACTCACTCCGACATCGACCACGTCGGCAGCCTGGCGGCGCTGCAGCGGGCCAGCGGCGCGCGCACCTATACCAGCCGCATCGAAGCGGAGGCCATCGCCGCCGGCAAGCCTTCGCGCGCGATCCAGCCCAGGGGCTTTTCCCTGCGCCGCGTGATGTTCACGCTGCTGCGTCTCTTTATCAAACCGACGCCCTTCGAGGTGGACGAAATCATCAGCGATGGGCAGGTGCTGCCCATCGCCGGCGGCTTGCGCGTGGTCGAGACGCCCGGCCACACACCGGGGCACATTTCGCTCTATGCTGAGAGCGCCGGGGTGCTGTTCTGCGGTGATTCGATGGTCTCCAACGAAAGCGGCCTGCAGGGCTCGCGTCCGGGCGTTACCTGGGATGCCGCCCAGGCGCAGGAGTCCGTGCGCAAACAGGCTGCGTTGGGAGCCCGGATCGTCTGCCCGGGACACGGTCCGGTGGTCACCGGGGCCGAGGGAAAGTTCCCAAAGTAGGCTCCGGCGAGGCGCGACTCTGCCCAAAGCGGGGACAATCTGGTACAATACAGCCCGCAAGCCGACAAGAACCTCGGCCCTCTCAGGCCGGGGTTTTTATGTGGAATTCTTCCCGGCCCCATCTGCTCTAACGTTGAGAGAGATACAAAAGCCGGAATAGAAAAGGTGATATGCAAATCGAACGCACGGATATTCGTAACGTTGCCATTATTGCGCACGTCGATCACGGCAAGACCACCCTGGTCGATTATCTTTTACGCCAGTCGCACACCTTCCGCGAGAACCAGCAGGTGGCCGAACGCGTGATGGACTCGAACGACCTCGAGCGCGAGCGCGGCATCACCATCCTGGCCAAGAATACGGCCATCTCGCTCTACGATTCAGAGTCGCAGCAGAACGTCAAGATCAACATCGTGGATACGCCCGGCCACGCCGATTTCGGCGGCGAGGTTGAACGCATCATGAACATGGTCGATGGCGTGCTGTTGCTGGTCGACGCCGCCGAGGGGCCCATGCCGCAGACCCGCTTCGTGCTCAAGAAGGCCCTGGAACGCGGTCACAAGGCCGTGGTGGTCATCAACAAGGTCGACCGCAAGGATGCCGAACCAGAACGCGTTTTGAACGATACTTTCGACCTGTTCGTGGAACTGGGCGCGACGGACGAGCAGGCCGATTTCCCCGTGATCTACGCTCAGGCCACCGCCGGGCGCGCCGGACTCAGCCCCGAACTGGGCCCCGACCTGAAGCCATTGTTTGATACCATCTTGCGGCATATTCCTGCGCCACACGTGGACGCGGACGCTCCGCTACAGATGCTGGTCACCACGCTGGGCTACGACGACTATCGCGGCGTCACCGCGGTGGGGCGCGTCTTTGCCGGGAAGATCAAGGCCGGGCAGAAATTGGCCCGCCTGACCCTCGACGGGCAGAACCTGCCCGAAACGGCGCGCTATCTGTACGTCCATCAGGGCTTGAACAAAGTCGAAGTGGAGGAAGCCGCTGCCGGGGAGATCGTGGCGCTGGCCGGTTTGGAGGGCATCGCCATCGGTGAGACTCTGGCCGATCCGGTGGACCCCATCGCGCTTCCGCCCATCAAAGTCGAAGAACCGACGGTGCGCATGACTTTCAGCGTCAGCACTTCGCCGTTTTCCGGTCGGGAGGGCAAGTGGAGCACTTCGCGTAAGCTGCGCGAGCGCCTGTTCAACGAGTTGCGCACCAACGTGGCGCTGCGTGTGCAGGAGACCGATACTGCCGAGTCGTTCCTGGTCTCCGGACGCGGGGAACTGCATCTGGGCATTTTGATCGAGACCATGCGCCGCGAAGGCTACGAGTTCCAGGTCTCACGCCCCGAGGTCATTTTCCACAAAGCTGACGACGGCACCTTGCTGGAGCCGTACGAGGAAGTGCACATCGAGACCAGTTCCGACACGGTGGGGGTGGTGGTCGAGATGCTCGGCAGCCGTCGCGGCAAAATGATGAATATGCAGGACGGCGGCGACGGTAGTGTGCACCTGGTCTACGTGGTGCCTACGCGCGGCCTGCTGGGGTTCCGCTACCAGTTCCTGACCGCCACGCGCGGGATGGGCATCATGAACACACTTTTTCACGGCTATGACGAATTGGCCGGCGCGATGGCGACCCGCTCCACCGGTTCGCTGGTGGCGATGGAAGCCGGTGATACCACGGCTTATGCGCTCAAGAGTGCCGAGGAGCGCGGGTCGCTGTTCTACGGCCCTGGCGTAGCCGTCTATGAGGGAATGGTCATCGGCGAAAACAGCCGCCCCGGCGATATTGCCATCAACGTCTGCAAGAAAAAGCACCTGACCAACGTGCGCGCCTCCCGCGGCGATATGGAAATCCGCCTGACGCCGCCGCGCCAGATGTCGCTGGACGAGGCGGTCGAGTATCTGGCCGACGATGAATTGCTCGAAGTCACGCCGCTGGCGTATCGCATCCGTAAGCGCATTATGGATACCGAGGAACGCGGCAAACAGACCAAGCGCGCCAAAGAAGCGCTCAACGAAGAGTAAAAACATAACGTGCCCCTATTTTTATTATGTCTGGTGATAGAAGCTTTTTCTCAATCGTTTAGACTTTTGGTGCTTGTTCCTAAGATATAAACAATCCCGTTGTCGCCAGCGAAAAAAAGAAATTGCCCATTGGGCGAAAATAGCATTTGTCTGGAACCAATTGAAAAGTCCTTGATCTTACAGGACTTTTCGTTGTTTTTTGCATCTGTGATGGTAATAATGCTATTTTCCGTGTCAGGTACGGCTATTATGTGATTAACCGGGGAAAGGGCAGCGGGGCCGGGTATTCCCAAATCACTATCGAGAATTTTGTGTTTGACAGAGTCATAGATTGAAATGCTGGTAATTCCATCCGCACTGGACGCGAATGTAACTAACGGATTATTATCGATAGATAATTGTTTACTGTTTAGCTTGGTTAGTTCCGGGTGTTCTGTTGTGCTCAGATAAACTTGTCCGTTTTCATTCAGAGCAAGAATGGTTGCGCTGCTACCAATAAATACTGCGCTTGTGAACTTATCCTCTGGTTGATTGATGGCTCTCCCTTGCCCGGTGGATAGATCATAAGACAAGACTGATCGGGTGTCAGTTACCACAACCGCATTTTTACCGTCTGTGGATACGCTCATGCTCTGGATGTTTTCAGGCAATTTGATTTCGCTCGTGACTTTGCTTTGCGCCATATTCCATATAGATAGTTGAGCCGAACCTGCTGCTACCAGGATGGAATTTTCTGCCGCAAATTGTAAGAATTGTACCGGGTAGTCTGATGTTAGGGTCTGTCCTGCACCGTTTTTGACTTGGAATAGGTCAATAAGTTGATGACTGGCGGCTGCTAATGTTGTCCCACCTTGTGAGATGGCAATGGCTTGATAATCGGAGAAGGCTGCTTGGACCGATCCGTCAACGGTTTGCTCTTTGATATTCCAAAACATAATTTCCCCTGATGTAATAACGGACAAATTCTTGCCATTTGGAGAGAACATTGAATCGCCGAGTGCTGTCTGTGTGTTATCGACTAGACCAAGTGAGTTTCCCGTAGAGGTCTGGAATAATTCGACGCCTCTTTTTGTCTTAAGAGCAACCGTGCTGCCATCTATAGATAGTGATGGAGAACTCCCCTCCAGTAATTTTCCGGGCTGAGTCCCTATTGTTTTGACAACCAGGGTCTGACCGTTCTCATATCCAACTGCTAATGTTTTCCCGTCTTGTGAAAAAGTAATGTGATTCGGGAAAATGCGATTGTCAAAATCTGGACTGAGAGGTTTTATTCTGTGAACGAGGTTTCCATTAGCTGTGTTGTATACATATATTTCTGCTCTTAACGTCGCAAAGGCAATATATTTTTTGTCTGGCGAATATTTCATGAAAAAATAGACACTATCAGCAAATAATGCACCTGGAGATCTTGCGGGCCCCCTGATGGTTCCTTGTTCGTCAAAATTCTTTGTATCATATTGATGTATGATGCCATCGAAGTCAGCGGCGGCAAGCTCCTGACCATCATCCGTCAATGCTAGAGCCATAAATTGATCCCCTTGTTTAGCAGAGTTGAGTTCTTTCCCACTCTTCATATCAATAAGGTGAAGGGTATTCTTGGTATCGAGTGCCAATATTGTTTGCCGTTTTGTGTCCATGGCAACATCTGAAATACCGTTGGTGGTTATATCGCTCCAGAGCAATTTTGCCTGGTTCGTATCATAAAGTTCTATACTATCTGCTGAACCAATTAGCAAATAGGCGCCGTCTGGCGAATACAACATCTTGTTGATATGTCCATCGCCGATGCGTGCCTGAACATTAATAGCAGGACAATTAGAGCTTGTGAGAACGTTGGCAGGTAAGGGCGTTGATGTTGGCGTTGGAGTAATTGTGGCAGTTGGGGTGATAGTCAAAACGACTGTAGGTGTTATCGTTGTCATTGACTGACAGGCCATTATTGATGTTATTAGAACGGCTAATAGCAAGAAATTGAAGACGTGTTTGTTCGAATTCATAAGATTGTATATCCCTTCTGATTGGTGTTCCTGGCATAATTCCCCATCAAGGGTTAGCCTTGCGGCTTTTCCTATGTTAGAGTTCACCTGCTGACTTATACGATGGTCTTTGGCTGTTTCTGACTGAAATCTTGTGGATGAGTTTCTTTTTCCTCACTGCTCTTCTTTTTCCCCGAATTGGGTCGTATAACACAAATTTGCTGCAGTCCATCCGCACTTGCAGCCATAATACTGTCAGGACATCGGGACAGTGGAGCTTTTTTATGCCTTGACGTTGGCGACTTTCCCTGCGCTCATTTCTGCGAGAGCCTGCGGGGTGGTCTCGAAGACGGCGTTCGGCGTGCCGGCAGCGGCCCAAACCGTCGCGTACTGGTTCAGGTCCTCGTCTAGATAGGTTTCCATCGGTTGGAGATGGCCGATTGGGGGCACGCCGCCGATGGCGAAGCCGGTCACAGCCCGGACGAAATCCGGGTCGGCGCGTCCGATAGGCTCGCCGAGGTATGCCCCAATGCGCTTCTCGTCCACCCGGTTCGCGCCGCTCGTCAGGACGAGGACTCCCTTCCCGCTGTTTTTTCCACAAAAGATCAACGATTTGACAATCTGCCCAAGCGTACAGCCGACGCGCTCGGCAGCCTCCTGCGCCGTCCGGGTGCTTTCCTGGAACTCGATGACGTGCAGGTCGTATCCAAGCGCGCTGAGTGCATCCTGTATCTTTTGCGCTGAGGGGCTGAGCGATTTTTCCATCAGGCTGTTTTGTCTCCTGTGTCTTGAATTCTTGTGGGCGCTGGAAAAGGGCCGGAAAAAGCCAAAGCTGAGTTAACGAATGAAAGGGGTGGGGCGTTTTGCGAAGGCATCCCGAATACGTTGCAAGTGATTCCCCAACATGGGCAGATAGGCTGCCTCGTCGAGACCGAAATAGCCATACTCGGTCGTCTCATCGCTCAACCGTAGCACCCCTGCGACGATGGTCGCCTCGAAGTTCAAGGCAACGATCTGGCAGTGTGTTCCATCCTCGTAGATGACGAGCAGGTCGGGGTCGCTGTAGACGCCGGTCAACCGGCCAACTTCCACCTGTAGCCCGGTTTCTTCCAGAACCTCGCGTGCGCAGGTTTCGGTTACGCTTTCCCCCGGCTCAGCGCCTCCGCTGGGCAGGCACCACTCGCCGTTATCGGCGCGGCGGGTCAACAATACCTTTCGGCGTGTATCGTCGAAGATAACGGCGGAGCATCCCAGCCGTATGTTTCCTTCTTTGCCAATTCGATTCCCACGGATGATTTTTGTCATTAGAGTTATAGCAGTGATTCTGACAAAAGTGGTGACACTTTGTCGACGCAAGTAAGTTATGATTAGAGTATATTATACAGTCTCGGCAGCCTTTCTGTCGTAGTTTAATAAGGAAGTCGTTCAGTTTGATGAGGAGAAAGCAATGAAACGTTCTTTTCTGTCCGTGTTTTTTGTTGTTGCGCTGGTTGCTGTTTTTCTAGCAACTACGGCGGCGGCCCCACTACCCGGGCCCACACCTACACCGACGATCACACTCGTCCGTGGCCTCCCTGCAACGATGACGGTGGGCCAATCGGCCACAGTGACCATCAATGTGCAGAGCGATCAGGAATTTATTTCGGTGGCGACTCTGCCTGACGACCAGTTCCCTGGCAAAGGCATTACAGCTGGGCGTCCTGATCATGCCAAGCGGGGTTCCTCGGCTACCGTGCAGGTGACTTTTACGGCTAAAAGTTCGACGGCCTCCATGCCGGGGAGCGTTGATCCGGTGGGTGTCGTAGTCGGTGTGCGCTATCCGAATAATCAAGTTGTCGTGCAAAGGTTTAACTTTGACGTTCAAGTACCGTAACAAGTAAAACTCCCCTGCCAGGGGAGTTTTACTTTAAATAACCAATGGCCTTCTACCGATTAACTTTTGACGAACGCACCGCTGCGCAGATCGGCCAGGGTCTGTTGGATTTCTTCGACCGTGTTCATCACGAAGGGGCCGTAGGGCACGATCGGCTCTTTGAAGGGCGCACCGGCCATCAGCATAAAGTGGACGGACGACTCTGCCGCTGCCCGGATGCGAACCTGCTCCCCGTCGCCGAAGACAGCCATTGTGACGGCCTCGACAGACTCCCCCTGGTCGGACTCGTCCAACCCGAAGGTGCCTTTGCCCTCGAAGATGTAGGCCAGCAGCGTGTGACCCTGCGGCACGTCCTGGATGAATTCGGCGCCGGGTGCAAGTTCGATGTCCACATAGAGCGGTTCGGCGGCGATCTCTGTCACCGGCCCACGGATTCCGGCGGCCTCGCCGGCCACTACGCGTACCTTTACACCGTTGCGCTCACCGCTGGGAATCGTCCGGGCGTTGACCTCCTGGTAGCGCGGCGTAGTCATTTTCAGGCGGGCCGGCAGGTTGACCCATAGCTGAAAACCGTAGATCGCGCCCGATGGACCACGGCTTGGCATTTCCTCGTGCAGGATGCCCCGTCCCGATGTCATCCATTGCACATCGCCGGGGCCGATCGATCCGGCATTACCCAAACTGTCGCGATGGCGGGTGGCGCCTTCAAGCATGTAAGTAACGGTCTCGATGCCGCGATGCGGGTGCATCGGAAAACCGCGGATCGGTCCTTCGATGGGATCGTTGAAGGCGAAATGGTCGAATAGCAGGAAGGGATCAAAGCGGTTGGAAGCGTGAGGCGCGATGGAACGACGCAGTAATACGCCGGCACCCTCGATGACGTATTGGGGCTCGATTAAAGTGGTAACTTTGCGGAGTTGTTTCATACCGATCAATCTCCTTGAAATTGGAGGAACATTGCCGCCATTATAGCCATTGGTTATCTAAATGTCAAATAGTTTAATATCAAAATAATATTAGAGGAATGTCATTCTTGTGGTGGTGCCGTTGACGAAGGAGTTTGCTCCTGTTCCAAACGCGCCGCTTTTTTAATATCCATTTCCACATATTCAAAAGTTCCCACCGGCAAAACCGGTGGGAACTTTTTTAGGGGGTAACCCATGTTTGAAAAAGTGGCGTCAGGTTGCAGCCGCAATCTCTTTCGGCAATGGTCTGTAGGCCGTCCGTGGTGGTGTTCTGCCAGGTGTACGTTTTGACGTAGTCGCGTAGGAAGCGGTCGAAGGTATTCGCGCCGAGTTGGTCACGCAAGGCCAGGATGAATAATGGCCCGCGCCCGTAGACGATAGCGCTGTATTCCTCGGACGTGTAGGCGGCCACGGGTTTTCCGACGGGAATCTTCTGGTTGTCGATGCGCGCCCAACGGTTCTGTAACGATTGTTTGAATCCCTGGGCTGCCTTGTCGCCGTAACGGTCTTTGTAATACTGCCAAGTGGCGAACTGCGCCAGTGCTTCGTCCAGCCAGGGCTGGTTGAGCTGGTCGTCACCGACCAGGTTATAGAACCATTGGTGCGCCACTTCGTGCGCCACGGTGGCTTCCATGATTGTATGGGTCGAGTTGTCATTCTGATACAGGCTGTTGGCAAGCGCCACCAGGCCGGGGTATTCGACGCCCAGCGCAGTAGTCGGCGTTGCAATCACGTCCAGTTCGGTGTAGGGGTAAGGAGCGTAACGCTGACTGTCCTGCTGGAGGGCGTGTGTCGCCACGTCCAAGGTTGCCCTGGCGTCCGTTTCGTTGCCCGTGGGAGCGTAACTGTTAATAGTCACCTCGCCGAGCTTCGCGCTGACTTTCTGGTAGTTTCTGGCGGCGGTGAGCATGAAGTCGTGGCCGGGCCCTAATGCGAACAGCACCTCCTGCTGCGTAGTTGTGACCTGCCGTGAGACTTCCCGTCCCGTGGCGACCAGCGTCAGGTCAGACGGCGCGACCACGCGCACCACGTAGTACGCCGGGTCGGTATAGGTCAGGTCGCCCCAGGGCGCGGGAATGGCGTCGCTCCAGCCGCTTTGGTCATAGGCGGGGATCATCGGATAGGCGTGTGACAGGGTCAGCACACCCTGCGTGGAGATCAGCACGCCGTAGTTCGTCTGCGGGTTGGTAGGAACATCCAGCGTGAATATCATCGCGATCGTGAGAGTCTCCCCCGGCTGGAGGGCCTTCGCCGGTTGGACGCTCAGAACGCTGGCGTTGTTTGCCCTGTAGTGGGGAACTACAGGCAGGCCGTCGATACTCAGACTGGTGATTTTCATCGCGCCGCCAAGGATATTGGGGAAGGTGCGAAACTCGATGGCGTTCAGTGCCCGGTTCGCCCGATTGGTGTAGCGGACCGCTTCCCGTCCGCTGACGTGCAGCAAGTCGTCGGCGAGGCTCCATTCGATGTGGTAGATTGGCGCGCCGGGCAGGCTGGAGAACGCGTCTCGCTGGCTCGCTGTCAGCCCGGGGGCGAAGAGCTGCGGGTCGTCCCAGGGAAGGCCGAGAAAAGAGACCGGACCGCCCATTGTCGCGGTAACGGCGGGCGGCTTCGGGGGCGTGGGCTGTATCGGTAGGGGGCTACAGGCCAGCAGAAAAATCAACAGCGCCAGACTCGACCACAGACGCCGCATACTCTTCGATTTCCATCTCATAGATTTTGCCGAACAGGGTGAAGGTGTCGATGGCCGGCAGGTGGTACCAGAGTTGCGGGCGCTGCCCGAAAACCGTCCCGATCTGGTACGCCAGTTTCTGGCGTTCGCGCCAAGGCACGAATCCAAGCACATGGGCGTCTCCCGCCGTGGGGTAGATGATGCCGGTTAGCATTTTGATGGTCGTCGATTTGCCCGCGCCGTTGGGGCCGATAAACCCCAGCAGTTCGCCGGATTCCATCTCGAACGAGATTCCGCGCACGGCCTCGACGGTCGCGTAGTTCGGTTTGAACAACGCGCGGACGCTGCCGCTCAACCCCGCGGCCTTGCGTTTGGATTGAAAGGTCTTCTGGAGTTGTTCGACGCAGATGGCGGCCATGCAAATATTTTACAGTAGAATCCTTCGGAGAAAGCCAAGCAGGATGACTATTCCACCGGGTCGAATTGTTTGAAGTGATGGAACTTTGTTTTATGTAGCGAAAATTTGACCAGCACGCCTAAAATTTCGAGCCCATATTTGACGCTGCGCCTGAAATTGATCGAAGAGGCTTCGGGGAAATAACGCGTCACGATGGGCACCTCGCGGAACGTCAAATTGCACATCATACCCTGCGCAATGATCTCGGTATCGAAGACAAAATCGTCGCTGTTTTCCAGGAATCGTACGGTTTCCAGGTATTTGCGTGAATAGCTGCGGAAGCCGGAGTGGATTTCTGTCAGGTAGCGGGCAAAGACGATATTGGCGAAGGCTGTCAGAAAGACGTTGGCGACATACTTCCACCAGGGCATACCCCCTTCCAGCGGGTGCCCGCCGAGCATGCGCGAACCGAAAACGGCGTCGGCTTTTCCTTTGAGAATGGGAAAGACCATGTCAGGGATGACGGTGGCGTCGTACTGATGGTCGGGGTGTAGCATGACGACGATCTCCGCCCCCAGTTGGAGCGCCTCGCGATAGCAGGTTTTCTGATTCCGGCCGTAGCCGTAATTTTGGGGATGCTGAAAAACGATTAATCCGGACTGTTTGGCGATCTCGACGGTGTTATCTGTGGAGGCGTCGTCAACGAGAATGATATTCTTTCGGTAGTCTTGGGGAATCTCGTCCAATGTCTTAATGAGCGTCTTTGCGGCATTGTAGGCTGGAAGAACAATAAATATTTTTTTATTCTCCATAATTTTCTGCCTCGACAATGAATTGATAGCCCAAAAGCGTAGGAAACAGGAAAGTCAGATTGGCAAAAAGTTTATAGATTATCTTTCCAATCGGAGTGACAAAAAATGGAGAGATGAGTTCCAGCGGGATGGGGGTTACATGGATGGACCGAATTTGCAAACCACTTGTCTCCACTAGATGGGCGATTGTTTTGCGGGTGAAGAACCTGAGATGCGTCCTGTCTAGAATTCCTCGGTCGGTGTAGTCAAAATGCCCGAAGAGTAAATTGAGGCGTACCCATATATTGGCAATATTTGGTACGGAAATGTAGAAGCGGGCCCCCGCTTTCTGATGGGAAATAAGTTTTTTTAATACTTGGCCGGGATTACTTGTATGTTCCAAAATATCGGCAAGTACGATGGCGTCGTATCCTTGTAAAAATATCTCAGGAGCATTTTCTACAGTACCTACCCATACTTCTTTATATGCTGGCGATGCTAATTTTGCCCAGTTAGAGTTTGGTTCGATTCCGTAAAAGAGAAGATCTGTATCGCTGCAAGTGCGCGCCATCACACCGGTTGCTGTGCCGACATCCAGTATCTTGCTTTCTGATGGAGCGCCTTTTAACATCCTTGCGATCACTGAATGGCTTGACCACGGACTGGGTTTATCTAGGTATGGAGACTCGATTGTCATGATTTGTAGGGCTTAAGCAATGTTTAGGAAAATGTCTACGCCGACAAGATACTGGATAATTGAAATGCCGATTAAAACCATCAAATATCTTTTAGGAATGTACTTAATGCCGTAGGCTGTCAAAAGCATCAGCGGAACTGTAAAATCGAGCGTGTACCGTGGGCCGAATTGAACCCAACCGGTTCCCATGAGCAAAAAAATCGGTATGCTGGTGAGGATAATGGACAATAATAGAAACTTGATATTCCAATCTGAGAATTCTTTAAAAATAACGGGAAAAACAAGAAAGAAAACAGGGCTTAAGAGGAAAAGCGAGCCTCCCATGTAAGTTTGGGCGTTGAAAGGTAATGGGTAATAAATATATTGATAATAAAAATTTACTGGAACATAATATAGATTGAAAGCTCCATATTTTTTAAAATTGGCGAGGAAAATTGGTGCCATTTCGTGATAAGGAAGGCCGACATTGAGCCAACTTCCAAAGCGCGAGTAATTGTATGATAGAAACCACAGCCCCAATACGAGAGGTGGAATTAAAGCGACTACCGTATTGGTAAGAAGCGTTGTTTTTTTCTGGCTCCAGTTTTTAGATAGTAAGTAGTAAGCGGGCCAAATCCCTGTAAAGACCAAATTGCCACGTGTAAGCATCGCCAGTCCAATGGCGGTCCCAGTTAACAAGAAAGCCATGGTCCCTGATGCGCGGATTGCAACGATGTAAGCTAGCAGCACAAAAAAGAATCCAACTAACTGCCCAGTGAACCAAACTTCTCCAAACGGAGCCAGGACGAAGTGTACCGTGCCGAACGCAAAAAATATTGTCAAAGCACCAACTGCAAATTGATCGAGATTGATGAGCTTTGTGATGCTTACAGAATTCAGGAGCAGCGCCATTAAAGCGACATTAGCCGCTGCGATAATCACCGTGACAAATACGTCGCTGATATGGATTCCAAAGATGGCTACCAGCGGCATGAAGAGGATCGCTGGCACTGGCGGCCAGTAAAGAAAATACATCCCATTAAAAAAGACGAGGTCGTGTGTCGATGGCGGGATAATTCTCAAATGGTATTGTCCGTGCAAGAAGGCGTCTGCCAGGTAGTTGTAATAGGCTACATCGGTAAGTCGAAAAGGAGAGCCTTTGATGCCCGAAATGGCGAAGTACACAAGAAGGCTGAAGCAAAAGGCCCATAAAGGATTGCTCCAAAGGCTAATGATTCGGCTGAAAGGTTCTAATATTTTTTTCATCGATAATCCCTCGAAACAAATGGATGTTTACTGCGCATGAAGTGATAAATCAACATATCCCTGCGTCTGAAGAGATGTTGGTTGCTGTACACGGATTGTTCGACTGTATGCAGTTTAATGGAGATTGCACTTGTTAAGTTTAACCTGTGCTTATGTTTTTAGTGCAAGTTAAGGCCTGCAAAGATGCATCTTGATTTGGAGCGGCCTTTAAATCGTCGGGTTTGCCAGAAAGCAGACCTCCCGGCAAGTTTTTTGCCGGGAGGCGCAGTGTGCTTTACTTCGCATTGCGACTGTTGAACTCGAACTCCATCAAAATGTACAGCCCCGCTGAAACACCTTTGAGCACCAGGAAATAGAAAATACCACGCCCGATGGCAAGCACGATGGCAAAGACTGCGTTCAGGTTTGTGAATTGGTTTTGCGAGATGGCGAGCGTGATATAGTAGACGGCTTGCGCCAGGTTGACCAAACCAAACACCCAGGCAAAAATGGACGTCAGGTCTGCAATCCACATCAGGGAGTCTGGATTGTAGAAGATCGTCTGAGAATCATCGTCCTCTTCCTCTTCCTCTTCGTCATCCATATCTTCCTCTTGGGTATGGATGGGGTTGTCTTGTGGGGGAACCTGCCCGATACGCTTTTCCAAGATTTCGTGGATGATATCGAAAGTATCGCTGCCCCATTCGTCGTGGTCGTTCTTGGTCCAAATGGCAAGCAACTCGTCCGTCTCTTTGAGTTCCATCGAATTGAAAATCTGTGCACGCACCAGTTCATTGGTCATGACGAAGCTCCTTTGCGTGCACGAATGTTGAACTCGATTTCCATCAGGACGTTAATGCCGATGGCGAAAGCCTGCAGGAGTAAAAAGTACACTACGCCGGTAATCAGCGTTGCAACGATTGAGATGTAGGTGTATGGGTCCGGGTGGAACGCCCCAGACTGCGTTTCACCGACAATGGTGTAGACGCTGAATATGACGCCCAGTAAGTAAACAAGCAGTACCAGCCAGGAAACTGCTTTCGACACGGATGCGATCAGGCTAAGCCTTTTAGGCGCGTAGTAGGCGCCCTCCTCGTCCAACATGTCTGATGAATCGTTAGAAAACATTCTTTTTCTCCCACGCGCTGAAATATTGTGGCTCTGATGAAATGCTTACACTGCCCTCATTCCCATGTGATTTGTGCCGACTTCCGAAGGGCCATACTACAACTTTCCACGAGTTTCGATGGTTGTAGAACCTCATTTGTCTTTTGCCATGAGAACTACGCTGGGCGATGGCTGCCTGAGTTTAACACAGAAAAGAGAGATTCTATTGAGGGGTTGGTACGATTTTGGCTCGTCTATTGAAAGTGTGCATGTCATTGCGAACGAGCGTTCTTTGCGAGTGACGCAATCTCACCTTTTGATGAAGGAGACTGCTTCATCGCCAAAGTGCGGCTTCTCGCAGTGACATTCCTCGCATACTTTTCATACATGCGCTATGATTTTTTAGCGTGTTTTGTAGTGATGGGAAATTACTTGCTTCGTTGCCTGTAAAGTGTGGCGTCCGGTACGGAGACCATGGCCTCAACATCCAGCGGCAGGTCGAGAAAGCGCTGCAGGGCCTGTATCGATGGCCCGGCGTCTTGCATGAGTTGATTGTAATCGATGTACAACACGTCGATGTTGGATTGGTTGGCCAGCCAAACCCGAACGCGTTTCAGGTGTTCCTGAAAGTTTTCTGTCAGGCGCGCATCTTCGGCGTCGTCTGATTCCCCACGCCGAATCAGCATCTGGTGCTGGGAGGCCAGGATTTCGTTGAGTTCGCGGCGCATAAAGATGATTTTGTAACGGTGTCGTTGTGGTAAATATTCCAGCAGCGGTGAAATGACTTTTACTACTTTCCCCTGAGCCTCATCGACCCATTGAATGTCGCCCTCTTTGAGCTTCTTGACGCGCTCCAGTTCGTAATACCCTTTGGGGTTGTCCTCGTCGGCGCTGCGCTGGTTATCCGTCAGAATTGCCATTCCCCCGGCTTCGAGAATTTTCATCATCATAGACGTACCGGAGCGGGGTAACCCCGATACAACGGTAATCGGCTGGCGGGGCGTTTGAGAGCGTTGGAGGAATTTGAACATGGGGAGCGCTGCCGCAGCGAATCCGCTTTCTAAAGGTATCCGAGTCCCTTGAGCCGATCCTCGATCGACTGCTGGCTTTCCCCGCCCGACAGATGCGGCGGTTCCACTTTGGACTGGTCCAGATATTTTCCCACCACCATAGGCGGAATGTCACGAAAAGACGGGTTGGGAAAATCCTGAAGCCCACGGCTGGCGAACAGCACGCCAGGCACCGCCTGCGAGTCGATGCAGTGGTCGGCGCCCCAATGGTCGCTGTTCAGCTCGATAGCCTCTCCGTTCCATTTTCCAAGCCCCGTTTCGGGTGAGCCGCGGTAGCCGGGCGTGTATCCCAACTCCAGGTCGGGACCGTAGCGCAGCAGGGGCCCGCTGAAGACTTCGTTGCGCAGGTTGATGCGTCCGAAGACCGCCTGCCCGTCCGGCCCTTGCCAGGAGGAAAGTTCGGCTTTGACCTTGGACAGGGTCTGCTCGACCTGCTCCAGCGGGACGATGCCTTGCCCTTCCCGCCCTTTCAGGTTGATGTACAAGCTGTTCAACCCGACGGCGTAGGCCGTCGTCTCCGCCCAGTCCACTGCCGAAAGATTTTTCTCGGTGGCGCCTTCTTTTGTGACGAGGTAGCCGCGGTCGGCCAGCCAATGATTCAAATGGACTTTGTAACGGAAGTCGGCAAAGCCGTGGTCTGACAGGACCAGCAAGTTGACCTTTTCTCCGCCCAGGCCCTCGAGCGTTTGCAACGTGCGACCGACGAACTGGTCGAGCTTCTCGTACCAGCCGGCTACTACGTCGGGACGGTCGCGGCGGAACATATGCTGGACACGGTCGAGATCGTCGAAGATGGAAGCCAGCACACCTTCCCGGAAATCCTGGAACTGGTAGGACAGGATGCGTTCTCGCGCGGCAAAAATGTCCTCGCACAAGGCCAGGAATTGTTCGTCGCTGATGCAGCCATCTTCCAGGCCGGTGGTGTCTTGCGGCCAGCCGAGGGATAGGAAGGGGCCGCAGGCCTGCCAGGTTTTCTTGACGAAAGATTGGGGCGATGCATAGCGCCAGAGCGCATGTAACGGATGGATTTGCAGGGGAAGAAAGTACAGCCGCACCGGATGGGTGGAGGTCAAAATAGCGCGCGTCAGGGCGTGGACGTTGACCATCCAACCCGTTTTGAAGCTCACTTCGAGAATCGGGCTCCACTGGCCGAGCAGCAAGTCGACGCTCTGCTTCTGGAAGCTCAGCCGGGCCTGTTTTTCGTCCAGGAGGTCAAGCTGAAATTCCGTCTGCGCCGGTACCACGGCGCCTTTTTGTTTGGTCAGGGGGCCTTTGAACTGACCCTGGTAGACGTTGGCGCTGCCGGTCAGGGGCTCGATGGGAGTCTTTTGCCCTTCGCGCGCCGGCTCGGAAGAAGCGGTGTACAGGCTGCCGACCCCCAATTGCCCGCGAATATCCGGGGTGCCCAGGCCAGGCAGCATACGCACCGTCGATTCGGGGCGGGCGGGAAACATTGCCGGCCACCACAAGGAGGTTGCCGGGTATCCCTGGTCGATGGCTTCCTCAAAGAGCGTATGCGCCTTGTAAGGCGGGACGAATTGCGTGCCGAGCGGTCCCGTCTGCGTGGGCAGGATGGAAACGTACGGGGCATACGTTTTCGGGTCGCGGTGGACGAGGTCGAAGATACCGTGCGTGCCGGGGTCGGCGCCGGTGGCGATGCTGGTCCAGGAGACTTCGGTTTGCGGCGGTGAACTCACCTGCAGACGGGAATAGCCGCCCGTCTGTGCGAGTTTTTGCAGATTAAGCAGTTTGCCCTGCGCCGTGAAAGACTCGAAAAGCGCAGGGTCAAACGAATCGAAGCCGATAATTAAAGCTCGCATATTGAAAAGAAGTTATTTGGCAGGGTTTTCTTCGACGCTGGGCTCTTCTTCCTTCTTTTGCAATTTACGGCGCAGGCGCGCCACGCTTGCCCGTATTTTGCCAGAGAAGATAAAGAAAACGCCGACAACTGCTGTGAAAGCGACGGCTAAAAGCTGGAAGAGCATGCCGCCTGTGTTTGGGTCGATATACATTTTTGCTCCTGTTGAACGTAACAGCCAAAATTATACCAGATTCGCCGCCGTGCCTTGATTGTGAAATTTCCCTATTTTACAGTGATGGCGAGTGAATAGTTCATGCTTTGCCCGGCCTGCGGCACAACCTTGATGATGTAATCCTGGCTGGCCGGGAGTTTGTTCTGGAAGGTCATCGAGCCGGCGGCAGAACGTAGAAGCGGCTGCCCGTCGGCGAATCCGTAAACCGACAGGGCAGCCGTGCCCTGGGGCGCTTCCAAATTGATGGACATGGTCTGGCTGGCCAGCGCATAGAGAGTGTAACTCACCGCCGTTCCGCTGACCGTTGTACCTTGCACATTGACAGAGGTCGCATTCGCTGGAAAGGTGATGCGGCTGGGAATTTCCACTGAAAGGGTGTAACTCTCGGTCGTGGCCCCGCCGTAAAGCTGGATCAGGTAATCCTGCGTGGCGGGCAGTGTGCCTTGCCAGTTCGACCAGTTGTTAGTGGAGGAGAGCAACACGTCGCCGCTTTGAGCCGTGATACTCTCGGTGACATCATTATTCGGCGAGCCAACGATGACGATCATCGGCTGTCCTTTGGAGGCACCGACCAGATAGCTTTGAGTCTGCCCGGGACCAATTTGGCCCTGTTCGCTGCCGAGGGTGGTGCCCGCACTGAAACGTAGCCGGGTTGCTCCCTGCCCGAAGGTGGCGGAAGCGGCCGGGACGGTTGTGGCCGTCGGCAGCGGAGGGGTCGGCGAGGCGGGTAGCGCCGTCGGGGAGGCCGCGACCGTCGGCGGTTCCGTCGGGAAGACCAAGGCCGGCGCAGGCGTCGTCGAAGCCGGGAGGTTGCATCCGGTCATCAAAACAGCGACGGCGATGAATAATCCACTTACTTTGAGCAGGGTTCTCACAAATGGCAATGATACCTTATCTATGGGGTTTCGGAAATTAGAGGAGATTAAGCGTTTTGAGGATGTTACAATGCCAGCCATGTTGACCTTAAAAGAAAACCTGTATCGTTGGCTGCCTGCGTTGGGGTTGATGGTGGTGATCTTTGTACTTTCGGCTACGTCGGGTGCCGATTTACCCAATTTTGGCCCGTGGGATTTTGTCATTAAAAAAGGAGCGCATGCCCTGGGATATGGCCTGCTGGCGTTGGCGTACTTGCACGGGTTCAAGTGGGAGAAACGCCGTCTTTGGCCGGTGTGGTTGTTGGTGGTGTTCTATGCGTCGAGTGACGAATTCCATCAAAGTTTTGTTAGTGGACGGCATCCATCGCTTGTGGACGTGCTTTTTTTCGACGGCGGCGGTGCTGGTTTGGCCTTGTTGATCGCCTGGTTGGTTTGGTTGCGTAAGCAGCCAACTGGCTTTGCAGAGAAAGTGTTAAACGCTCTTCGTCGAGATGAAGCCGTTTAGAGCACCCAATTTACTCAAATTCCAGTTCGAAATCTTCATCCGTGTTCCACTCGTCGCTGCGTTCGAGTTCGATGTCGCCGAACAAGTTGTCTTGCCTGGCAGCGATGCGATAACGTTTGATCAATTCCAGCATAGCCAGGAACGTGACCACGACCTCCAACCTTGAGTTCGCCGACTCGATCAGGGTTTTGAAACTCGATCGATTGCTTTGGGTGAGCGCCTCGGCGATATAGACGATTTTTTCACGGATGGTTACTTTGGGGGCCGTAATGACTGTCCCCAGCGCTTGCTTGTCGCGCTCCTGGCCGAAGGCGCTTTCAGCAGCCTCGATCAAATCCTGCAAGGTGATGTCCGACAGGTCGAGACGGCCCTCCACTTTGGGCGGTGCCGCCAGACGCAGATAGGTGCGCAGCCCTTTTTCGTGACGCTCTTCGAGCAGGTTGGCGACTTCCTTGAAGCGTTTATAGATGCGCAACTGGCGCGCCAACGCCTCGGCAGGGTCTTCCTCGCCGGGTTCGCGCGCGGGCGGACGCGGCAGCAGCGCTTCGGACTTGATCTGGGTCAGTTTGGCGGCGATGACCAGAAAAGCTGAAATTTCATCCGGCCTGACTTCTCGCAGGGCGCGCATATAAGCCAGGTACTGGTCGGTGACCGCCGCCAACGAGACGGCGGTGATGTCCAATTCGGCGTGCTCGATCAACTGCAAGAGCAGATCGAGCGGCCCTTCGTAGACGGGGATGTTGACGGTGTAGCCACTGGTCTGGTGGCTGGCGATATTCAAGTCCATGCTGGGCGTGATTATACCTTTTGCCGCGGCCCATTCGGCGGCTCTTTAAGATTTCCGTCCCGAACAGGGATCGCGCGCCGGAAACAACCCCGCATAGGCAAAATTTCCTAAAGCGCGCAGCGTCCGCAATTCTACTCCGGACGGTATAATTCGGATATGACTCCTGCCAAATTGACTCATGTAGATGAATCGGGGCGCACGCAGATGGTGGACGTCGGCGCGAAGCCCGCAACCGAGCGCATCGCCATTGCCCGCGGTGAAGTGCTGATGAAAAAAGAGACTCTCGACCTGATTCGCGCCGGCGCGTTGAAAAAAGGCGACGTTCTCACCGTGGCCCAGATCGCCGGTATCCTGGCCGCCAAACACACCTCCGACTTGATCCCGTTATGTCACCCGTTACCGTTACACAAAATCGACGTCGACCTGGGCCTGGACGAGCGACTGCCCGGCGTAACGATTACCGCCACCGTCAGGACAATAGGCAAGACCGGCGTGGAAATGGAAGCGCTGACCGCCGTCTCCGTGGCGGCCCTGACCGTCTATGACATGGCAAAAGCTGCCGAGAAGACCATGAAAATCCAAAACATTCGTTTGGTAGAAAAGCATGGCGGGCAGAGCGGCGACGTACAAAACGAAATGCTGGCGTGAGCACCTTTTAATGGTGGAGCCGAGGAGTAGACCCGTGAACCATATCAAAATCTTATTCTTTGCGATTTTACGTGACCAGGCTGGCGCCCGTTCGCTCGAACTGGATGTCGAACCGGGCATCCGTATCGAGGAGCTCAAAGCGATTCTCGCCGAAAAATATCCGGCACTGCGCGACTCACTGGCACACTGCCTGACCTCCATTGACCGCGAATATTGTCTCGACGAGACGCCGCTTCCGCCATCCGCCGAAATTGCCTTTTTCCCACCGGTGAGCGGCGGCTAACCTTCTTCGTATGCAGCCCAAACCCTTCCCGACGATCTTCTCGATCACTGAAGACGAAATCGACCTGAACGCCTTGTTGGCGCGCATCACCCTCGACTCTGCTGGGGCAGCGGCCATCTTTACCGGCATGGTGCGTGGCATAACTACGCGCGACGATCCACATGCGACGGCTTACCTGGAATATGAAGCCTACCAGCCCATGGCCGAGGCAAAGATGAAGCAGGTGGCCGACGAGATCCGCGCTCGCTGGCCCACGGTCGAAGGCATTGCCATCGTCCAGCGCGTGGGACGACTCTATCCACACACGCCCACCGTCCTGATCGCCTGCACTGCCGCCCATCGCGATACCGGCGTTTTCGAAGCTGCCCGTTACGGTATCGACCGACTCAAGGAAATTGTGCCGGTCTGGAAGAAAGAAGTCGGGCCACGCGGCGAATTTTGGGTCGAAGGCAGTACCATTCCCAAGCCCGACAAATAATTCCCTGCGCATTGCCATGCCTTTCCCTTTCGAAACTTCTCGGCTGGTTTTACGTCACTTCTGCGCCCACGACCTGGATGCTTTACTGGCCTATCGCAACGATCCACAGGTCTACCGCTATCAAGGCTGGACGGTGCCGTACACGCGTATTGATGGCCTGGGCTTCATCCGTTTTATGCAAAAAGCCATGCCCGGTACCGCTGGCGAATGGTTCCAGGCGGCTCTTGAGCTTAAATCGAGCGGCGAAATGATCGGCGACGTTGCCTTTCATCTGCGTCAGGGCCGCCCACAAGAAGCCTACGTAGGCTATACCTTGGCCCAGCCCTACTGGCACCAGGGATATGCCAGCGAGTCGATGCGTTGTTTACTCGATTACCTTTTCATCGAGCTGAACCTGCACCGTGTGGTTGCCGAATGTGACGTTCGGAATACGGCTTCTCGAAAGCTCCTGGAGCGCCTGGGGCTGCGCCGCGAGGGACACTTCATCGAAGATTTTTGGATCAAAAACCACTGGGTGGATGATTACCTGTACGCCATCTTACGGCGCGAATGGACCTCGCAATGAGTCTGGACATCCGTTGTCTGAACTGTGGGCGTCCCTACCCGCCAGGTGAAACGCCGTATCGCTGCCCGAAATGCGGCGGCCTTTTCGATTTCCATTCCGCATTGAAATTCGACTCTGGCGCGGTGGACGCCTCGCAGCCCGGCATCTGGCAGTATCGCGCTGCGTTCGGACTCCCCGGCTCTGTTTCTCCGGTTTCACTGGGAGAAGGGCAAACGCCTTTGCTTTGGTGCGAAGTATGGGGACGGCAAGTGGCTTTCAAGGCCGAATATCTCAACCCGACCGGTTCTTTCAAAGATCGCGGCATGTCCTTGCTGGTAAGTTTCCTTAAGTCGCGCGGCGTGCGGGCCGCCGTGGAAGATTCGTCTGGTAACGCAGGAGCCGCGTTCGCGGCGTATGCGACCCGGGCTGGAATCGAAGCCGGAGTGTATATCTCTGCTGCGGCTTCCGGGCCGAAGCGCCAACAGATCGAGGCGCTTGGCGCGCAGGTCTATCCCGTCGATGGCTCGCGCGCCGACGTGTCGGAAGCGGTCAGGCGAGTTGCCGATTCGGGCGTGGTTTATGCCAGTCACGCGTATTTGCCGCAGGTATTGCCTGGCTATGCCACCGCTGCCTACGAAATTTACGATCAATTGGGCGGCGCCCCCTCGGCGCTGGTCACACCGGTGGGGCAGGGCGGACTCTACCTGGGGCTGTATCGTGGTTTTGAAGCGTTGTACCACGCCGGATTGATCTCTGCCATCCCGCGTATGATCGGCGTTCAAGCGCAGGCCTGTGCGCCGTTGTGGGTCCTGTCTACGATGGGAGTGTCGGCCATGGGTTTCGTTACCGAAGGCGAGACGCTGGCCGAAGGCATCCGGACGCGTAATCCGGTGCGGGGCGATGCACTTCTGCAGGTTAACGAGGCAAGTCACGGGGCGTTCGTTCCTGTCGATGAGGCCGAAATTTTGCGTGGACGCGACGAACTCGCCCATCGAGGGTTATATGTAGAGTCAACCGCGGCAGTCGTATGGAACGCGTTGGAGCAAGTGTTAAGTCAACTCCCGGACCCGGTCGTCGTGCTATTGACCGGTTCTGGATACAAAGCAGCCACTTCCTAAAGAACTTGTTGGAGGAGATATGGAACGCATTGTGATTACAGGTGTGGGGACCGTCAACCCCCTTGGCTTGAATGTTCGTGAGTCGTGGGGAAATGCTGTTAATGGAGTCTCAGGTGTTGGGCCTATCACGTTATTCGATACCACGGACTGGCAGGTAAAAATTGCCTGCGAAGTAAAAAAATTTGCCCCCGAAAATTATATGGATGCGAAAGATGCCCGTCGGCGCGATCGGTTTGAGCAATTTGCCGTGGCGGCGACCAAAGAGGCCATTGAACATTCCGGATTGGAGGTTACCCCCCAGAACGCCGGGCGTATTGGGGTCGTCATTTCATCGGCTATTGGTGGATTGATGTCCATTCAAGATGCCATCTTTACGTTGAAAGATTTCGGGCCGCGCAAGGTCAGTCCCTTTCTGATTCCCATGCTGATGTCCAATGGGGCTGCCGGCCTCGTGACGATTGCCTATGGTATCAAAGGCCCCTCGTTTTCGGTCGTTTCGGCCTGCGCATCTGGGCAGGATGGAATCGGTATGGCCCTGTTGATGCTGCGTTCTGGCATGATCGATGTGGCCGTTGCCGGGGCGGCAGAAGCGACGGTTACGGCCACCGGCGTCGGGGCGTTCGACCGTGTGGGAGCCATGTCCCGCCGCAACGAAAATTACGACACCACGCCTTCGCCGTTCGACAAGAATCGCGATGGCCTGGTGATGGGCGAGGGCGCCGGAATTTTGATCTTGGAGCGAGAGAGCCACGCCAAAGCGCGCGGTGCGAACATCCTGGCCGAACTGGCCGGATATGGGGCCACGGCAGACGCCTTCCATGTCACGGCGCCGGCTGAAGATGGCGCGGGCGGTTCCCAGGCCATCATTAATGCCCTGGATTCTGCCGGTGTTAATTCAGACGATGTCGGTTATATCAGTGCGCACGGCACCGCTACCGAGTTGAATGACCTGTCTGAGACCAAGGCGGTCAAGGCAGCTTTCGGTCCGTTGGCCTACAAGATACCGATCTCGTCGACCAAGTCGATGACTGGCCACATGATGGGCGCTACCGGCGCAGTGGAGACGATTTTCTGCGTACAGGCCATCCGCGATGGCGTCATCCCGCCAACGATCCACTATCAGACGCCTGATCCTGAATGCGACCTGGATTATGTTCCGAACCAGGCGCGGGAGAAAAAGTTCGACGTAGCGATCAGTAATGCTTTCGGTTTTGGCGGACATAATACGGTGCTCGTGGTGCGGCGCTATCAGTAAACAGCGGGTGACAGCCACTTCCAAAGTGGCTGTCACCCGCTTGGTTTCGCTGTCCAAAAATCATCCGTTGACACTTCCTTGCAAGCAAGGTATGCTAATCAGGCATGAACCAGTTGCCGCTTTTTGAGACGTCTCAATGGACGGTCACTCGCTTGACGCAATACCTGCGCCGTTTGCTCGAGACGGACGATGCGTTGCAAGACATCTGGGTTCAGGGGGAAATTTCCAACTTCTCACGTCCCGCTTCGGGACATTTCTATTTTACGCTTAAGGATAGCGGCGCGGCTTTGCGCTGCGTGATGTGGCGTTCCGATGCCCGGCGTGTCAACTTTGCGCTGCAGGACGGTCAGGCCGTGGAAGCGCATGGGCGCATTGGCATCTACGAACCCGGCGGGCAGTACCAACTTTATGTGGATATCGTCCGACCCGCCGGCGAAGGCGCGTTATACCAGGAGTTCCTGCGCCTGAAAGCGCTGCTCGAAGCCGAGGGGCTGTTCGACCCGGCCCGTAAACGTCTGTTGCCACAGTTGCCACGTTTGATCGGAATCGTCACCTCGCCAACCGGCGCTGCCCTGCGCGACATGCTCAACACCTTGCGACGGCGCTTGCTGTTGGTCGAGGTGGTACTGGCGCCCTCGCCGGTGCAGGGCGAGGAGGCCCCGCCGGCGCTGGTCGCAGCCCTGCGCGATCTCGACCGCTTCGTTCACCCCGACGTGATCCTGTTGGCGCGCGGCGGCGGCTCCATCGAAGATTTATGGGCCTTTAACGACGAAAGAGTCGTCCGCGCGGTGGCTGCTTCGGGCTCGCCCGTAATCACCGGCGTCGGGCATGAGACGGACTTCACGCTGGTGGATTTTGCTTCTGATTTGCGCGCGCCTACGCCGACGGCGGCTGCCGAACTAGCGACGCCGCTAACCACCCTCGACCTGTCTGCTGCGTTGCAGGCCGACCTTGCCCGCCTGAACGATTTATTGCGCCGTGAGTTGTTCGGCCGCAGCCAGCTCCTGGCGGCGGCCCTTCAGGGTTTGCATTTTTATACGCCAGCGCGTCGCCTGCTAACGGAGCGTCAGCGGCTCGATGAACTTTCGCGCCAGATGACGCGCGCCCTGGGTCATCGTTTATCATTGGAACATGCCCATGTCAACGGGGCTCGCCAACAACTCGAATCGTTGAATCCCCTGGGCGTTCTGCGCCGGGGATATGCCGTGGTCACGCGCCGGGAGGACGGTCGCCTCGTCTATACGGCGAAGCAGGCCCCGGCGGGGTCCGACCTGCATGTGCATCTGGCCGAAGGGGCATTGGACGTGCGGGTGCAGAGTCCATCTCGGAAGGAGGAATAATGTCTTCATCATCATCCAAAAAAAGCAAAGAAGTCGATGCGTTGACGTACGAGCAGGCTTTCAAAGAACTCGAGTCCGTCCTGAGCGCTTTGGAAGAGGAACAACGCCCGTTGGACGAAGCTATTGCGCTTTATGAGCGCGGCCAGGCGTTGGGAAAACATTGCGCTGCGTTATTGGAACAGGCCGACTTGAAGGTACAGCAGTTGAGTGGGGGCCATCTGGTTGCCTTCGAAGAGGAAGTGTGAGATGCCCTTGTCTGGATTATTGCAGAATCAGGCCTTGCAGTCGGCCTTGCTTGCCTGGCTGATTGCACAAATTCTCAAGCCGCCCTTGGAGTATTTGCGGAAAGGTCGTTGGAATTGGGGCTATCTGTTGAGCGCCGGCGGGATGCCCAGTTCGCACTCCTCCTTGATGGTTGGCGCGACGACCGGTATTGGTCTGCATAATGGTTTCGATACACCGGTCTTTGCCCTGGCCGTAGCGGTTACGATGATTGTGATCTATGATGCAGCAGGGGTGCGTCGTCAGGCGGGTATACATGCGCAGAAGATCAACATTTTGATCAACGAATTATTGGCCGGTCATCCGATTTCGGAAAAACAGTTGCTCGAGGTATTGGGCCACACGCCGCTCGAAGTGGCCGGCGGGGTGCTTCTCGGAATCATCGTAGGCGTGCTGTTTTGGATGTATGCCGGATAGCGTATAGTCGTGTGGGCGCGCTGAACAAATCGAGTTTTGCGGAATGGCTGGATAAATCGGATAGCTTATGGTAGGATATGCGCATCTGGCGCTTCAGGCATACAGACGCCCTTTTTGATGACCTCCTGAAGGGCCTACATCTTACATTTATTACAGGAGACTTGAGATGGACGAAATTTATAACCTTGTGGCTGAAAAAACCGGTCTTTCCAAGGCCCAATCCAAAGAAGTCGTCGATTTGGTCATCAATATCATCAAGGAAAAACTCCCTGGCCCCGTTGCTTCCGAGATCGACAATTTTATTGCCAACAACGGTTCGCTTCTGAGTGAGGCCGAGAATTTGTTTGGCGACATTGTTGACGGCAAGAAATAATTGAGTTCTGAGAGCCTCCGCTGAAACGGAGGCTCTTTTTTTGAGATTTTTCGTAGTAAGGAGCGGAGTAGGGCTGCGTACAGTTTCGCGTTATGCCCATTCATGCTCTGCTGCTCTACGTTGCTTCCCGAAAATTGGTTTTCTGTTCCGGGAACCTTTGGCTGGCAGACCGCGTCCAAGGCGTGAATGCATGTTGGATGGTTCTTTGGAAAGATGCCAGGAACGGGAAAGAAAAGAAGCCGTTCTTTTGCGCAAAGAATGGTGCTGTCTGTTTCGGCGCTTCCCGGGGAATCTAATAGACTTACGGAGACGCCATGAAAACGGTTCCCTTTCTCTCGCTTGTTGTTTCCCTGTTCTTGCTTTCAGCTTGTAGCCCGAAAATTTCCCCGCCTGCCACATTATCGGTGAGCGCCTCGCCGTTGCCGTCGTTTGCAGCGCCGCCAGCAATGGCGACCAGCGCCGGGGACTCGTCGGCAGCAGTTGCGGCTGCGAAGGATGCACTGGCAACACGTTTACACGTCGGCCCGTCCGGCCTGACGGTGCAATCGGCGACGGCTGTCCAGTGGCCGGATTCCTGCCTGGGCGCCGCCGGCCCGGATGAAATGTGCGCCATGATCGTCACACCCGGCTGGCGCATCGTTTTATCGGCTTCCGGCGCGGACTATGAGTTCCATACCAACCGTGACGGGTCGGAAGTCTGGCAGGCGCTCAGTCCGCTTGCGACTCCCACCATCGCGGCGGCAGCGCCGTTCGTCCTGGTCTGGCAGGGGGGGGATTCCTGTGACGAGTTGCGTGCAGCCCCCGACGAGCTCTTGTATGGCCCCTGCGGGAAAGCCACCACAAAAGCACAATTTCCGAACGCTGAATATGCCCAACGGCTGGACGACTGGCGGCAAACCTACGTCGGTTTTAGTGCGCAAACCCCGGCGGGCGCGCTGGTTTTCGAGGGCGCAGGTAAAACCGTTGCCACGCCTGCCGAGCAGCGCATGATGGCCGAATGGGCCAGTCTGCTGTTTGGCACGGCGCAATCCGGACGCGGAGGCGCTGCCTGGGGGTTGGCGTTGGACTGGCATCGCCAGGGCGGCCTGGCCGGGTTCTGCGACGAGGTGGCCGTATATCTTGATGGCAGCGTGCACATCACCAACTGCAAAGGGCTGAACGCAAGTGCCACACTCACTGCTTCTCAATTGGAACTCTTCTATTCCTGGCTAGATGGGTTGCAGCCCATCGACTACAAACATAGCGACCCCGGCAGCGCCGACCAGATGACCGTCAGCCTGACCTTTAAGGGAAACGGTCCAAAGAAGGCCGAGAATGCAACGATTCAAGCGATCATCGATTTTGCCGCTTCGTTGCAGACGCAGGCCCAATTGCGAACCCAGGGCGGTGACAGCCTGAAGGGTGCCCAGCAAACCCTGCAGACGTATCTGAAGGCCCTCAATCGTGGAGATTATGCAACGGCTGCCGGTTTGTATGGTGGTGATACCAGCCTGCTGCGCACCTGGAATCCTGATGTGCAGGGGGACCTGCCAAAGTTATTTCAGCGTGCCTGCGCACAAAGTGGGCTGCTGTGCATGGCCCCGCGCTCGATCACGTACGATGGCCTCGATTCGCAAGGTATATATCATTTTTTTGTCGAATTCGACCAGCCGGACGGCACGCTTTTTCACCAGGGGCCTTGTTGCGGTGAGACGAACGCTCCGGCGATCACAGCTTTTCGTTTTTCGGTGATCGAAGCGGGCAGCGGCTGGCAGGTGCTCGATCTGCCCCCTTCTATTCCTTGACTGTAGAGAACGTTTTTTATGCACGCTTGAGGCGGCGTTGCAGCGCGTCGAACAGGGAGTGGACTTCAGGGACGCGTAGCGCCGTCACGCTCAAGCCGTAGACCAGGCCCCCGGCGACGATTCCGCCCAGGCCTACCAGCCAGGGGCTCAGACTCCCCGCCGCCTGACTCCAAAGCAAGATGACGATACTCATTCCCAGCGTGCCCAGCAGCGCCGCGCCCAGCCCTTTGGCAATTTCCCCGCCGTTGATTCCCTTCAACCGGCGGCGCATCAGCACGAACAGTCCGCACATTTCGAGCGCCGTCGCCAACGAATTAGCCAGCGCCAGCCCGCCGTGCGGCATCCAGCCCAGATTGCTGAATAGCGCCGAAAAGGCAAAACTGAAGATGACATTCAAGCTCATTGCCACCGCGCCCACCAGCACCGGCGTGCGGGTGTCGTGCAGGGCATAGAATGCGCGAGACAAGATTTCCACAACGGAGTGCCCCACCAGCCCGACGGTGTACCACAACAGCGCCCAGGCCACCATGTCGGTAGAGTGAACGTCGAACTTGCCGTGCTGGAAGAGCATGGCAATGATCGGATCGCGCAAGAGAATCAATCCAAGCGTGGCCGGCACCGACAGCAGCAGCACGCCTCGCAATGTGGAAGCCAGCGAATGCCGCATCTGACCCACCTCGCCGCGCGCCACCTGCGCCGAAAAAGTGGGCAGGGCCGCGATGGCAATCGCCTGGGCAATGGCGACTTCTGGCATGGTCATGATGGCGAAGCCGTACTTGATGGCCGATAAGGACCCCACTGGCAGGCCTGAAGCGATGATAGTGTTGACCACGAAGTTCAACTGGACGACGGCCACCCCCACCAGGCGCGGCCCCATCAGGATCAGCACCTCGCGCACGGCGGGATTGTCCAGCCCGAGGGTGAGCTGAAAATGTCGTTCGCTCAGGTGGAACAAGTCGGGGAGTTGGATGCCGATGTGCAGGAAAGCGCCCAGCACGGCGCCCCAGGCCAGGCCGTAAATCCCCATCGAAGGCACGAAAAAGATCAGTCCAATGATGTAGCCCACCCATAGCATGGTGGAGGCCAGCGCCGGCATGAGGAAGCGCTGGTGGGCATTGAGCACGCCCATCAGGATGCCACTCAGGCCAAAGACTGTTGGGGCGATCAGCAGGACGCGCAGCAGGGAGGCGGCCAGTTGTTGTTTTTCAGGGGAAAAGTCGGGGGCCAGGATGAAGCGTACAACTTGTAGCGAAAAGATCGACGAAATGATGCTGATGGCGACCAGCACAGCTGTCACCAGGGTGATGATCGAGGAAGCCAGCTTCCAGGCGGACTTATGGTCGTCGTTGGTCAGAAAACCGGTGAAGGTGGGGACGAAGGCCGAGGCCAGCGCACCGCCGGCAATTAAGTTGAAAACCAGGTCTGGATACGTGGACGCGGCGTAAAAGGCGTCGATGGCGCTTCCGGTGCCAAAAGCGCGTGAAATCAGGATTTGCCGCACGAGTCCGACGATGTTGCTCAAGACGAAAGCGAGCATCACCGTTCCGGCAGCGCGGGCGATCTGGCGATTGGCGCTGGAAAGGGTATTCACGAGCGGGGATTATATCAGCGATGGCAAGATGTCTGCTGCGGGCGGCATACATCGATCCCCAAAAATACCTATCTTAACAATTTTAGGCACGGTTCACATTCAGCCAAGATCAGCTTTACAAATTTCATGAACATACTGGTTTCACACAGCCCTATATATGGCTTTTTCCTACAGAAACGAGCTTTGATCGTCAAATGCAGGTTGAAATTAGATACCAATCTCGCATAAAATTGTAAAGGTGTTTTTGCCCATAATTGGG
>JBJKRF010000132.1:0-30167 GCA_046704785.1 Anaerolineales bacterium
TGTTCATGATCGCGGCGCGCGTGCTGCTCTACGCGGCTTTCGACTTTCCGGTGGCGATCCTGGTCATCCAGTTGATCCACGGCCTGACCTTTCCGGCCATTTGGATCGCGGGTGTTTCCTACGCCGACGAGCACGCTCCGGAGGGTATGCGCGCCACCGCGCAGGGATTGTTCAACGCAATCATGTGGGGAATCGGGTCGGGCGTTGGCGGATTTCTGGGCGGCGTGCTGATCGAAAGCGTTGGCGGGCGGGCAATGTATGTGATTTTCGGAGTCCTCGTGCTGGTCAGCCTGCTGGTTTTTACCCTGCTCGAACGGCGACTACCAGCCTCCCAGGCGGAGGCCGCCTGATGAGTAAACTGCCATGCTGATTTGCATCACCCCCAACCCGGCCATCGACCGGACTCTGATCATCCCCTCCCTGCGCGCCAGAATGGTCCAACGCAGCCTCGAGACGCTGGTCACCGCCGGCGGCAAGGGGCTCAACGCTGCTCGCGTCATGCGCACGTTGGGCGGCGATCCGCTCTGCATGGGATTGCCTGGCGGGCACAGCGGCCATCAACTTGCCGGGCTGGTCGCGCAGGAAGGCCTGCGCACCGCCTGGACCTGGTGTGACGGAGAAACGCGCACCTGCGTCATCCTGGTGGAAAAATCGGGCACGGAACCGACGGTCATCAACGAGCCCGGCCCTCAAGTGACCCTACAAGACTGGGAACATTTACAGGCAGACGTATTGGAGAACGTCCACGCCGGCGATTTCGTCTGCTTCAGCGGCAGCCTGCCCCCCGGTTCACCGCCGGACTCATTCAAGCGTTTGATCCAAACGCTGACGAGGGCGGGCGCACAGGTTTGGGTGGATACCAGCGGAGCGGCGCTAAAAACGGCGCTGGACGCGGCTCCGGCGGGAATCAAAATCAATAAAATGGAAGCCAGCGCCGGGTTGGGGCGTCCACTCCCGACGATGGAGGCAACAGCCCGGGCGGCGAAACAAATCCGGGCGCGCGGGATTGCTTCCGTTGTGTTGACCTTTGGAAAAGAGGGGGCCTTACTGGCCGATGCAAATGGACTCTGGTTGGCCAGACCGCCCGCCGTCCAAGCCCTCAGCCCCGTTGGCAGCGGCGACAGCCTGCTCGGCGCGCTCGTGCTGGCCCTGGAACAAGGCCTGGCAGCGGATGAGGCGCTGCGTTGGGGCGTGGCCGCCGGGGCAGCAAACACACTCACGCCGGGCAGCGGCTTGTTCAATAAAACAGACTTCGAGCAAATCTTGTCAGAAACTGAACGGACGGCCTTATAACGGTCAGCGTCGGGCGGGAACCGGCAAACACGCGCAAATTTCGCGGATCATTTCGTCCACCGCGCGCTCGACGACGGTGCTGACAGGCCAACCGAAAGCGTCTGAAGCAGGCTGGATGCCAAACAGCGCCACCCGGCAGTTTAGTTCGCTGACGAGGTAAGCGGCCAGCATCGAAAGCGGCAGACTATGCGTCGAGGCGCTCAGGCCTTCGATATCGTCCATCGCGAGCAGGCGGACCGCGCCCGGCGGCAGGCCCATCTGCGCTGCATCAACCAGCAAGACGGCCTGCGGCCCAAAACTGCGCAGCTCGCCGGTGACGTTTTCAGGCGAGGCGCCGGCTTCGATCACGTAAACGGACTCGCTGCTACAGGGCCGTGCGTTCAACCCACGCGCCACCCACAGACCGGCGGCATCGTCGCCACGGAGTTCGTTGCCGATTCCGAGCACGGCGATGCGAGGCGGGTCAGCTGTTTGAAGCCGATCCTGGCTCAGAAACCGGATGAGCGAGTTTTTCCAGGTATTCAGCGATGTCTGTGTTTCGTCCATAATTGACCATAAAAGAGTCTTTCGTCAGCGCGGCCAGTTCCCAGGCCTCGGACGAGAGGTGAATACACTTGAATTTGCAATCCTGCACGCACTGGCCGCAAAACGTACAACGGTCCACGTGATAGGTCAACACATAACGCTTGGCGGCGCGGTCGAGGATTGCCAGGCTGATCGCATTGGAGGGACAGTCTTTGACACACAGGCTGCAGCCTGTGCAGGCGCTGGGATCGAACGACAGCTTGCCGCGATAGCGTTCGGGCGGCTGCGTCTTCTGAAACGGATAGCGCTGCGTAACAGGCGGCTTGAACAGCGAACTTACCACATCGGTAAACATCATCCCAAGTTTCATAGCGGCCAACTCCTCCACACAATCATGGCGAGAATCTGCAACAGGACCAGCAAAGCCCCGTAGCGCCACCACAGCCCGACGGTTTGGTCGATGCGCAGACGGGTAAGCAGCGACTGCAGCCCGGCCATCAACAGCAGCAGGATCAACGTCTTCAGCAGGAAGACCAACGGACCGGCAACGCCGCCCAGATAGAAAGCCGCCACCAGCGTCAGGCCGACGACCAGTTCCACCGACTGGCCGACGCGGAAAAGCCCCAGGCCGCGACCGCTATATTCGGTCAGGGCCCCGGCGACGATTTCCGTCTCCGCTTCGGGCGCATCGAACGGCGGCAGCTCCAGCTTGCCCATCAAACCGATCAACGCCACGACGAAGCCAACCGGCTGCGTAAGGATCAACCAGTGAGTCTGGCTATAGGCGATGACTTCGCTGATTTGCCAGCTACCGGCGGCCATGGCCGGGCCGAGCAAAGCCAACAGGAAGGGCGCTTCGTAGGCAAAGAGTTGGGTCAGGCCGCGCGTAGCACCCACCAGCGAAAAACGACTGCTGGTGTTCCAGCCGGCCAAGCCGATACACATCGTCAGCAGGCTCAACAAATAGAGCGTCACGATCAAGTCACCAGGGAAGCTGTGCGTCGGCGGTAAGCCCATCAGCGGGACGTACAACGCAGCCGTCAGCGCCCCGGCCAAGGCCACAATCGGCAAGCCGAAGAACAGCATCCGATTGGCAACTTCGGGCTTGATCTGCTCCTTGCCAAACAGCTTGATCAGATCGGCCAGCGGCTGGAACCAGCGCGGGCCAATACGATTCTGGAAACGCGCCACCAGCTTGCGATCGAGCCACTGGTAGAACATGCCGCCCAGGACGAGCATCAGCCCGCCGGGAAAGAATAAAATCGTCAGAACGGTTTCAAAGGGTTTCATCGCTTATACACGTCAATACCATGTTGGCGCAACTGCTGCCAGGTCCACGTCTGGCGGGATTCGGAACTCGCCACCGTGACCATGCGGTCGTTGCAGGAGAAGCAGGGATCCATGCCGGCAATCAGCATGGGCACATCCGCCAGTTGCCGTCCAACTGCCTTGGCCAGCACAGACGTCCAGTTACACAGACTCGGCGTGCGCACCTTGATACGCGCCGGGTTTTCGCCGCCGTTGCTCTTGATATAGTAGAACAACTCACCGCGCGGCGCTTCCACACGGCTGATGGTCTCGCCCGCAGGGATCTTGCGCGGGACGCGCACGGTCAGCGGGCCTTCCGGCAAATTATCCAGGATGGTGCGGATGGCAAAACAACTGACCAGGAGTTCCTTCAGGCGCACCACAAACCGGGCCTCCAGGTCGCCATTGGTCTCCAGCACAGCGCTGACGGGAAACCGCTCATACGCCCCGTAGGGTGCTTCCACACGAATATCGCGGCACAACCCCGAAGCGCGCGCCGTGGGCCCAAGCAGTCCGAAGGATTCGGCTTCGGCGCGGCTGATCGTACCGATTCCGCGTGTGCGGTTGAGAAACATCGCATCGCTGGTAACCACCTCGAGATAATGCCGGATGCGGCCCTCCAGGTAGTCAAGCCCGCTCTTGATGGCGTGAGCCTGCTCCAGGCCGATGTCACACTTGACGCCGCCCAACACGTTCGCCGAATAATTCACGCGGTTGCCGGTGACGGCCTCCAATAAGTTCATCACCGTCTCGCGGTCGCGCCAGGAGTACATGAACAACGTATCGAAGCCGGCTTCGTGGGCAGCCACACCCAGCCACAATAAGTGGCTGTGAATACGCTCAAGGCCGGCAACCACCTCGCGGATGGCCTGCGCCCGCGGCGAAACCTCCACCTGCGCCAGCTTCTCTACCCCCAGCGAGTAGGCCAGGGCATGGGTGTGCGAGCAAATTCCGCAAACGCGCTCGAACAGGTACAGGTTTTGCGTCCAGTTGCGCGCCTCGGCCGCTTTCTCAATACCGCGATGGGCGTAGCCAAGCCGCATGCGCGCGCCGGTGACAACCTCGCCATCCACCGAGAATTCAAAATGTCCCGGTTCCTTCAAGGCCGGGTGCTGTGGACCGATCGGGATGATAAAGCGATCGCCCATGCGTCCCGTTTCGGGGGGTTCGCTTGCCAGCGAGCACGGGGCGACCTCCGCCATTTCGGCCTGAAAATCCGCCCGCAGCGGATAAACGTCCGGCGGCCAGTCATCCGGTAAAAAGAGACGCGCCGCCTCCTGACCACCCGCCACGGGGATACCCACCATTTCGACCAGTTCGCGCTCGAAGAAAACTGCCACCGGAATTTGGCCGGCCAGCGACGTCAACTCGACCGAACCGTCACGCGGCAGCCGCACACGCAGCGAGGTGATGGCCGAACCCTGACAGAAGTGATACAGCGCTTCGAGCTGATTTGCCTCGGGGCCCAGGTCGCTGCCGGTGATAGCAGACAGATACCCCCATTGCGCAGATTGCAAAGCCGCTACAGCCGCAGCGAGCGACTCGGGCGCAATGACCACATCCAGGCGGGTCAGTTCGGGATGTACATTTTCCGTGCTCCAGGGAGACAGACATTGTTCGGCTTCCTGCAAGGCAGCTTCGACGTTCATACGGCCTCCGGCACAGGCGCATTCGCCTTCAGATGGGTCAGCAATTGAATGACGCCGTCGATAATGGCTTCAGGGCGCGGCGGACAGCCCGGCACGTAGGCGTCGACGGGGATGACCTTATCTACGCCGCCGAGCACGTTGTAGCAGCCGTCGAAGATGCCCGACGAGATGCTGCACGAGCCGACGGCGATGACATACTTCGGTTCGGGCATCTGCTCGTAGGTGCGCAACAGGCGTTCACGCGCTTGGCGCGTCACCGGGCCGGTGCAGATCAAAATATCGGCGTGGCGCGGGCTGCCTTCCAGACGGATGCCGAAGCGTTCGATATCGTAGCGCGGCGTCAGCGTTGCCAGAATCTCGATGTCACAGCCGTTGCACGAACCGCTATTGAAATGAATGGCCCAGGGCGAGTTGATACGCGCCCATTTACGGATTTCCTTGAAGGTATCTTTCCAATCAAATTGTGTTTTCATGTCATCATCCCAAGATAAGCGCCAACAGCACCAGCACCAGTCCCAACAGGTAAATGCCCGAAACCGGCGACAGGTCGCTGCTGGCCAGCATTAGAACACCCAGATGCAACACCGCGAAGAAGAGCGCAATTACGAAGAACTGACGATAGCCCGGCGCAGCCGCATACGGATCGTGCGCCTCACCGCTGGCATAGGTTGTCGATTTCAAAGCTGTTTCGCGTCCGCGCGCCGAGAACATGCGCGCCAGCCCGGAGATGCCCGCCACCACCAACGCGTAAACCAGGAAAGCGATCAAGGGAGAAAGCAGGATTTCAGTCATGGGTTTCTCCTAGTGTCCGAAAGCCAACATCAAGGCCTGACCAGCCGGTTGCGTCAACCCGGAAACCAATCCGGGCCAAAAGCCCAGCACGACGACTGCCAGCGCCAGAAGGATCAAAGGAATCTGCATCGCCAACGGCACCCTCTCGCCGCTTTCGACCAGCCAGGAGGGCGCGTTGCGATAAAGCTGATTGACGATGGGAGCGTAATACCCCAACGAGAGCACGCTGTTAAGCGCCGCAAAGATGACCAGGCCGATAATCCAGGGAATCCCGGTTTGGAAACCGGCCACGAAAATCTGCCACTTCGACATAAAACCCGCCAGCGGCGGCAGCCCGCCCAGGCCAAGCAAGGCAATGCTGAGGGAAAGCGCCACCAGCGGATAGCGCTTGGCCGCACCGGCCAGATCGCTGATCAGCAAAGGGCCGTGATGGCTGTGACGCCTCTCGGCCAGGTACAGAAATACGCCGACCGCCAGGAAGGCCAGCCCTTTCATCAACGTGTGGTTGAACAGGTGAAAGAACGCGCCCTGCGCGCCGGTGGGATTCCCAACGTACAACGCGATTCCCAGGCCCAGCAGCATGTATCCAACGTGGCTCAAACTCGAAAAGGCCAGTAGCCGCTTGACCTGCGTCTGTCGCAAGGCCAACAGGTTGCCGTAAAGCATGTTCAGCGCGCCGAAGGCCATCAACAACAGGCCCCACGAAAGCGCAAAACCCGTCAGCGCCGAGAGCGCCCGCAGCAGCGCCACCAACCCGGCTTCGATGACCACGCCCGAAAGCATGGCGCTGATTCCGCTGGGCGCCTGCGAATGCGCATCCGGCAGCCAGGTGTGCATGGGCACCAACGCCACCTTGACGCCAAACCCGATCAGGAACAGCGCCCCCGCGGCCAGCAACAGCGTCGAATCGACCCCACTGGCCGCAGCTTGCCGGATGGTCGCCAAATCGAGGCTGCCGGTGGCCGCCAACGTCAGGGCAATGCCCAACAGCACCAGCACCGAACCCGTCGCACTCTGAACCAGGTACTTGATCCCGGCTTCCAGCGAAGCCGCCTGCTCGCGGTAGAAACTCACCAACAAGTACGACGAAACCGCCATCGCCTCGAACCAAACCCACAGGTTGAACAGGTCGCTCGCGCAGCCCAGCCCGATCATCAGTCCCATCATCGCCAGCAGCATGGCGTAATACTTCTCTTCCCCCACCTCGCCAGCGACGTAAGGGCCCGAATACAGCACCACCAACGTCCCAAGCCCCAACACCGCCGCCGCCAGCAACAGACTCAAGCCGTCGGCCTGGAGCCAGACGCTCTGCACGCCAAAGCGTTGCACGCCACTCGCCCAAAACGCACGCACCGACAGTAAGAAGGGCAACCAGGCTGCCAGGACGGCCAATAGGGCCAATCCGCGCACCAGCCAGGAGCGCCCATGCAAAGTCGGCTCGCGCACCCCCAATCGCCCGCTCAGATAGACCAACGGCGAACAAAACAGCGGAATTGCGATCATCCAGGGAAACGTCAAAGTAGCCATCATCCGCTCCACGCCAGCAGCGCCAGCACCACCAACAACGCGCCAACGATGCCGAGAATATTCCAATTCAGTTCACCAGTCTGGGTTTTCTGCAGGACGCCAGCCGCAGCCTGCACCCCCGACGCAACCTGACGATTGAGCCATTCGGCCCCAAAACCGGATTCGCCAAGCGCATCAAACCACCCGGCACTTTTCACCAGACCGACCAGCCTGTTCCGCACCCCGAACAGGGCCAACCCGACGGCCACCACAACCAAGGCCAGCCAGGTAGCCGGGGCCGTCACCACCTCTGCCAGCAGGCCGTACGTAGACATCGCTTCAATGGCATGATACGGCAGGCTGCGCGCAAACAGCCCCGCCAGCGGGCCCGCCAACAGCCAGGTCAGGCATGTCCCGGCAGCCAGCGCGATAGTGGCTATCCGCATAAAAATTCCGACCTCGTGCACCGGCAATTTCTCCCGCGGCGCACCGTAGAAGACCATCCAAACCATGCGCACACTGTAGAGCGCCGTCAACCCGGCGCCAATCAACATGGCGACGTACGCCCAGGTCGCTCCGCCCTGCAAACCCGATTCGAGGATCAATTCCTTGCTCCAAAAGCCGTTGAAAATCGGGATGCCTGCCAGCGCCAGCGCGCCGATGACAAACACGTTGCGGACGAGCGGCAGCCGCGCGCCCAGTCCGCCCATGCGCCGCATGTCACGCGTACCCACTGAGTGGATCACGGCGCCGGCAGCCAGGAAGAGCAGCGCTTTGAAGACCGCATGGCTGAGCAGATGGAACTGGCTGGCAAAAACGCCTCCCACGCCAATCGCATACACCATGTAGCCAAGCTGGCTGATGGTCGAGTACGCCAGGACACGCTTGAGATCGGTGGCAGTTAGCGCCATCAACGCAGCCAGGAGCGCCGAAAGCACGCCCACCAGCGTGACGGCCAACCTCCAACCGGGGACAGCGTAAAAGGCCGGATAAAAGCGCGCCAACAAATAGACGCCGGCATTGACCATCGTGGCCGCGTGAATCAGCGCGCTGACCGGTGTGGGGGCTTCCATGGCGTCTGGCAGCCAGGTATGGAAAGGAAACTGTGCCGACTTGGCCGCAGCCGCCAGTAAAAAGCCAAAGGCGATCCAGGCCAAAGTCACGGGCGGCAAGGTATGCGCCGCGGCCAACAAGTCGGAAATCTGGTATGTGCCGAAGTTGGCATACGTAACCAGGGCTCCGGCCAACAAACCGATGCCACCCACCTGCGTGACGATCAGCGCCTTGATGCCGCCCGCCACCGCTTTGGGGTCGTCGTTATAGAACGAGATCAAGGCGTACGAACACAGCGCCGTGATTTCCCAGAAGAAAAAGGTGAACAGCAAGTTCCCGCTGAGCACCAGCCCGATCATGGCACCGATAAATAACAAGACCAGCGCATAGTAGCGACTCAACTGCGGATCGCCGCGCATGTAATCGACCGAGAACAGCACTGCCAGCGAACCGACCAGCGCGGCTACCGCCGTCAGGGTGAGTCCCAACCCATCAGGGACGAAGGTCAGGACGCCCAGCACACTGCCCAGGGGAAGACGGACAACCGCTTCCGCGCTGGGAAAAGCCAGTAGAACCAGTGAGACGGCTGCGGTGGCGAAGCCGAATGCCACGGCCAGCCCATGCAGCAATTTCTCGCGCGAGTTCCCTGCCAGCCAGACGGCCAGCGTCCCCAGCCAGGGAAGTCCAATGACCAGAAAAATCAAAGTAGCAGCCATATCATCCCCGCAACGTCGAAATTTGCGAAACGTCGAGCGTGCCAAAGTAACGCCGAACCTGGACCGCCAACGCCAGCCCGACGACCGCCACAATGGTATCGGCCACGATGACGGTGGCAGCCAGGCTTTGCCCCAGGCCCACTTTTCCGACATACGAGCCCGCCAGGACGAGCGCCAGCACCACCGACTTGACCATGATCTGCAGGACGATCACGACCTTGATCAGGTTGCGCACGATGAGCAGGCCGTAAAGACCAACGGCCAACAAAGCGACCAACGTCCAAAGAATGATCTCGAAGGGGGAGATATTCATGGTTGCGCTTCCTTTTTCTCCGCAGGCATGGAAACTGTCATGTCCGCAGCAGCGTCTTTGTGCGAAGAGCCGCTCTCTGAGAGCAGACCAAGCACGCCAACGACGCCTGAAAAAATCAACGCGATTTGCACCCACACGTCCAGGGCGCGTTGCCCCCATAACACATCGGCCAGCGAGGCCGCCTTGGTCGACCCGGCCGGCGAGTCGAAGGGAAGCACCATCCAGAATAGAAAGGCTGCAACTGCAATGACCAACAGAAGCGCCAGCGGCCTGGACAAGACAGCGACAAAATCGATGGCGTCGTCACCGACCACGCTAACGGCATACACCAACAGGACCGTCACCAATCCTGCGCCAACGCTCAACTCCATCACAGCCACCTGGTGAGCGCCCAACAAATACAACAAGATGGCAACCATCGCGCTCACGCAGGCCAGATACAACGTGGATGCCAAAATCCGTTTGGCAACAATAGCACGATAAGCGCAAATCAGAGCGACAAGCCCCAGGCTCGCAAAAAGAACTCGATCCATTTCAACCTCTCTCCAAAGCATGTTGGTTCTTGGGAGTCAGCGGGATTGATAGGCACATCCCTACAACCCGCTTCATCCCACTCATTCTCAGGGAACCAGTTTGTTCCCTTTGCCGACCGCTTTGTGCAGCAGACATCTTTTACACACATTTCAAAATCAATCATCTTGAGGCTAATTGGAAATGCGCCCGCCGTCATGTGAAAAACATCACAAAAAGGCGAGCGTTTCATCCCATTTCCAGGTAAACGGCAGGCAGGAAGGTATAATTTAAGACTGCACAACTCGTCGCCACAGGCAGCGCCTGCGAGCAATCGATTTCGTCTGTACAAGAGGAATTTGATGCCAGAAATCCCCAACAACAAGCAGCCCAATTCACGCCACTGTTTCGTCTGCGGCCTAGAAAACCCCGTCGGCCTGAGACTCAAGTTTTATGAAGTCGGTCCCGACGAGGTGGAAACCCACTACACGCCGCCCGACCATTTTCAAGGGTACCCGGGGGTACTACACGGTGGGATTGTCGCCACTATTATCGACGAAACCAGCGGACGGGCCATCATGGGCGACCCGGAAAACCCTCGCTTCATGTATACGGCAAAGATCGAGGTTAAGTATCGCAAGAACGTGCCCACCGGCAAACCTTTGCACATCCGTGGAAAGATTCTGAAAAACAAGGGGCGCAGCGCCGAGGGCTGGGCCGGAATCTACGACGCCGAATCCGACGAACTGTTGGCCGAAGGCACCACGCTGTTAATAAACGTTCCCCAGGAAACCCTGGACCAGGCCAACTTGGAGGCGCTTGGCTGGAAAGTCTACCCGGATTAAAAAGCCGCGCAAGGTGGGAGAACGAGTCAGCGACATCAAGCCCAGACAACCGTCATCCTGTATAATAAAGACATCGTTCTTTCCAATCCAATGGAGAAGACATGATTACCGATTATCATCGTCCTCAGACTCTGGACGAAGCCTTGAAATTGTTGGCGCACGCGGATACGGTTCCCCTCGGCGGCGGAACAATGCTCAACCGTCCCAGCGAGGCACGCCTCGCCGTCGTCGACCTGCAAGCCCTGGGGTTGGACACGCTCCACAAAAACGGGAACACGCTGGAGGTGGGCGCCACCCTCACCCTGCAACAGCTTCTCGAGTCGCCCCATCTTCCGGCTGCCTTGAAACAGGCCATTCGGCTGGAATCCACCCTCAACATCCGCAACAGCGCCACCGTGGCCGGCACACTGGTAACCTGTGATGGCCGCTCACCGGTCGCTGCCCTCCTTCTGGCGTTGGACTCCAAACTGACGATCCAGCCCGGCGACGAATCGCTTCTCGCCGGCAACCTGTTCCCGCTGCGGCAAGAAATCCTGCGCGGCAAGCTCATCACGCAAATCAGCTTTCCGCTCAACGTCAAACTGGCCTTCGAGTATGTCTCGCGCACGCCGGCAGACCTGCCCATCGTCGCTGCAGCCCTCGCGCAATGGACGTCGGGACGCACACGCCTGGTATTGGGCGGCTACGGCAAAGCGCCCCGGCTGGCCATGGATGGCATCGACTCCACCGGATTGCAAGTCGCCGCGCGCAACGCGTTCCACGAAGCCGACGACGAATGGGCCAGCGCCGCATACCGCATGGACATGGCCGCGACCCTGGCCAAACGTTGTTTGGAAAGCATTTAACAAGTCAATTCTTTATTTTGACTTGAAATTAAATATTTTGTCTTGTAAAATAATGGGAGATGGTATCGTATTCGGAGGAAGACATGGAAACAGTCATTACGCGACGCGGCCAGACCGTCGTCCCCGCAGAAATCCGTAGGCGGCACAACCTCAAGGACGGCGATCAGTTGATCTGGATCGACGACGGGCAGACAATTAAGGTGATTCCCGTTCCAGCGGATCCCATCAAAGCCCTGCGCGGCTCTGGAAAAGGGCAAAACTTAACTGCCAAATTACTCCAAGAACGCACCCTGGACCGCGAGCGGGAAGACAAACATGGCAGCTAAACGCTATGTGCTCGATACTTCAGCCTTGTTTACTCTCATTGAAAATGAAGATGGCGCAGACCGTGTAGAGCAAATCCTAAAAAAGGGCGAAATTATTCTTCCATGGTTGGTCTTGCTAGAGGTCACCTACATCTCGCGCCAGGAGTTAGGTGAAGAAGTCGCTGCTCATCGCTATGCGATGCTCAAACAACTCAAAGCGGACATTTTATGGCAAGCCGACGAACCTGTCTTGCTTACAGCCGCCCGCCTGAAAGCCGGGAATCGTCTTTCCCTGGCGGATTCGGTCATTGCTGCCTTTGCTATCCAAAACCAGGCAACACTACTGCACAAAGACCCGGAATATGACGCATTGGAAGGGCAGGTGGAGATGGAATCACTTCCCTACAAGTAAGAAGAGACCAGCACCGGATGCTCCAATGAAAAACGCCGTCAAGAAGTATTCGCTCGAATTGGCGCGGCAGGGCTACGAAGTGACGTTATTCGATCTGTCAGAAGAGTCGCTGGCCATCGCAGAGTTGAAATTCAAGGAATACAAACTGTCGGCGGAAGTTTTTCTGGTCGGTGACGCCCGCAACCTGGAAGGCTTCGAGATCGAGCCATTTGATGGCGCGCTGCTGATGGGCCCGATGTATCACATCGTTGAGGCCACCGAACGCAGGAACGTCCTGCAAGCCCTGGAACGTATCATCAAGCCTGGCGGCATTGCCCTGTTTACCTACCTGAATTCCTGGGGACTGCTCAAGACCGGCCTGTCCGATTTCCTGCCCTGGTATGAAGAGATTGACGCCATCCGTTCTTTGCTGGGCGAAAAGAGCTTCACAAGCGACCAGCTTTCCGGCTTTACCGAAGCCTACTGGGCCACGCCAGAAAGCGCGCTACGGGAAATAAAAGCTGCCGGCTTCACAGTCATCTCCTATGCGGGCGAACAAGGCTTTGACGGTGGGCTGGGACATCTGCCAGGTAAAATTGCCATAGAAAATCCGCGGGCTTACCGGAACATCGTGCAACTTGCCGCCGAGACCTGCGAGTTGCCTCAATACCGCGACGCGACCGAACACCTTCACATCGTCGCCAGAAAAGAAAACGGCCCAAGCGGCCATACATCCAATTCCTAATCGTATCTGGAGCCTTCATGTCTTTCACCCTTCAGCAAGAACGACATATCCCCGAAATCAACGCCGACGCCAGGTTGTATGTTCACGAGAAGAGCGGCGCGCGCCTGCTTTCCATTGCCAACAACGACGAAAACAAAGTCTTCGGCATCACCTTCCGCACCCCGCCGCGCACATCCAACGGCATCGCCCACATCATGGAACATTCCGTGCTGTGCGGCTCGCGCAAATATCCGGTCAAGGAACCCTTTATCGAACTGGCCAAGGGCTCGCTCAACACCTTTCTGAACGCCTTCACCTTTCCAGACAAAACCTGCTATCCGGTGGCCAGCCAGAACTTGCAGGATTTCTACAACCTGATCGACGTTTATCTCGACGCCGTCTTCTACCCCATCCTGGCCGAACACACCCTGCAGCAGGAAGGCTGGCACTACGAGTTGGACGACCCCTCGGCGGAGATGACGCTCAAGGGAGTGGTCTTCAACGAGATGAAAGGCGCCTATTCCTCGCTAGACGACCTGCTGGGCGACAAATCGCGCGCATCGCTCTTCCCCGACAACGCCTACGGCCTCGACTCAGGCGGCGACCCGCTGGTCATACCCGACCTGACGTATGACGAGTTCAAGACCTATCATCAGACTTACTACCATCCGTCGAACGCCTATATCTACTTTTACGGCGATGACCCCGAAGACAGACGCCTGCGCCTGTTGGATGCCTGGCTCGACGCCTTCGACCAGAAAAACGTCCGGTCGCAGATCGCGCTCCAGGCGGCCTTTCAAGAACCCAAAAAGCTGACCGTCCCCTACGATTCCGGCGACGCCGAAGACGCCAAAGCGCACCTGACCCTCAACTGGCTACTGCCCGAAGGCAAGGATGTGGAAGCCAGCCTGGGGCTGGCGGTCCTGTCGCACATCCTGCTGGCAACCCCGGCTTCGCCGCTGCGCAAGGCCTTGACCGAATCGGGATTGGGCGAAGATGTGATCGGCGGCTATGAAGAGCAGCTTCGCCAAACCACCTTCAGCGCCGGGCTGAAAGGTATCCAAAACGACAACCTGGGGAAAGTCGAAGCGCTGATCCTTGCAACGCTGAACAAACTGGCTCAGGAGGGCATCGACCCCGACACGGTGGCCGCCAGCCTGAACACCATCGAATTTGCGCTGCGTGAAAAGAATACCGGGCGTTTCCCACGCGGCCTGGCCATGATGCTCGACGCGCTGACCACCTGGCTGTACGACGGCGATCCGCTGGCTGCTTTAGCCTACGAAGCGCCGTTGACTGCCGTCAAAGCGAAGGCCGCGCAGGGCGGGTACTTCGAGCAGCTCATCCAGAAGCACCTGCTCGACAATCCACACCGCAGCACGGTCTCGTTCGTCCCCGACCCATCTGAGGGCAAACGCCGCGAGAACTTGGAAAAAGAACGGCTAGCAAAAGTCCGCGCTGGAATGAGTCGCGCGGAACTGGAGGCCACCGTCGAAACGGCAAAACAACTGCGGGTGCGCCAGGAAACGCCCGATTCCCCCGAGGCGCTGGCAACCATCCCAACCCTGAAATTGTCCGATCTGGATCAGTCTATCAAAACCATCCCCAACGAAACCATCGAACTGGCCGGTGTGCGCACCTTCACCCACAACCTGTTCACCAACGGCATCGTCTATCTCGACCTGGGCTTCGACCTGCACGCCCTGCCCGCCGAACTGCTGCCCTACGCCGGGCTGTTCGGACGCCTGTTGACTGAAATGGGCACCGAAGAGGACGATTTCGTGCGCCTGACGCAGCGCATCGGGCGCGCCACGGGCGGCATCCACGCTGCCTCGTTGACCTCCACGCTGCGCGATGCGCAACGCGCCGCGGCCTACCTGCTCCTGCGCGCCAAGGCCACCACCGGCCAGGCAAGCGAGATGCTCGCCATCCTGCGCGACGTTTTGCTGGGTGCACGTCTCGACAACCGCGAGCGTTTTAAACAGATCGTGCTCGAAGAAAAGTCGGGCATGGAAGCCGGGCTGATACCCGGCGGACACGGCATAGTCAACCGCCGGCTGCGCGCACATTTCACCGAGGCCGATTGGGCCGCCGAACAGATGGGCGGCATCGCGCAGCTTTTCTTCCTGCGCGAGTTGGCCCAGGCTGTAGACAAGGACTGGGCTTCCGTTTTGGAAAAATTGGAGCGGGTGCGACATCTGCTGATCAACCGCACAGCGGCGGTCGCCAACGTCAGCCTCGACGCCGCCTCACTCGCATCGTTCTCCCCGCAGCTTGCCTCCCTTTTGGAAATTCTACCCGCCTCCCGGCTAGATTCCGTCGAATGGCAACCGTATACTGATAGCAAAAACGAAGGCCTGACCATCCCTGCCCAGGTCAATTACGTGGGCAAAGGCGCCAACCTGTACCGGTGCGGCTACCAATTGAACGGCTCGGTGCTGGTTATCAACAATTACCTGGGCACCACCTGGCTGTGGGAAAAGATTCGCGTACAGGGCGGCGCTTACGGAGGCTTCAGCGCCTTCGACCAGCATTCGGGCGTATACACCTTTCTCTCATACCGCGACCCCAACCTGCTCGCCAGCCTGGACAACTACGACGCCACCGCCGGCTTCCTGCGCAATCTCGATCTTTCCGGCGAAGAATTGACCAAGTCCATCATCGGCACCATCGGCGATATGGACGCCTACCAGTTACCCGACGCCAAAGGCTGGCTCGCGATGACGCGTCAGTTGGTCGGTTATAACGATGAAATGCGCCAGCAACTGCGCGACGAAGTGCTCGCCACGACCCCCAAGGATTTCAAGGCCTTCGGCGAGGCTTTGGAGGCACTGGCAAAGTCCGGTGAGATCGTAGTGCTCGGCTCGGCGGAAGCCATCGAAAAGGCCAACCAGCAACGCGCCGGACTGCTGGATGTGAAGAAAGTGCTGTAGAGGCGATAAAGCGGAGCGCCGCCCGCACGTCCGCAGCTACTCGCTCGCTACGGGAAATCCCAAAGAACCAAAACTTCTACCGGGCCAGGAAGAAGAAGTGGAAATCTGCAAAGCCATGCGCGCAAGAGTATAATTCACCTTATGAATGCAGCGGTAACTCATGAAAGAACAGAAGAAACGATCGAAGCCAAAACGCTCTGGTTTCGTTCGTTGACCCTTGCCGAACGTATGGAGATGCTGTGTGCATTCACGGAATTATTGCTGATGACCAACCCAAAGATTGTGGATCGACGCGATGCTCAACCTATTGAAGGACGTGTTCTCGTCCTTACAACGACATAAAGTCCGTTATATCGTAATCGGGGGGATTGCCGCGGTGCTGCACGGAGTTCCGCGTGCGACATTCGATCTGGATATTCTGATAGACCCCCATCCTGATAATGCCAGAAATCTACTGAATGCTTTTCTCGAAGCCAAACTTGGAACGGCAGCCCTAACAACGCCCGAAGAATTGCTTTCGCAGGAGATCACGATTTTCAAAGATCGTGTCCGCATCGATGTGCAAACCGTCACGCCGGGACTGAAGTTTGAAGAAGCATGGCAGCGGCGCGAGACGATGGAATACCAAAAGCAGAAATTCTATGTAGCCTCACGCGAAGATCTGATCTCATCAAAGCGCGCGGCAGGTCGTCCGGTCGATCTGGAAGATGTGCGCTTACTCGAATTGAAAGACGAATGACTCGAAGTACTTCGCCGCGATGCCGCACGCTGGCAACCCTCTCCATCTGGGGCAGGACGCGAGGCATCGACCTATCCCTGGGACGAAGGTCTTGGGCAACCAGCAACGCGCCGGACTGCTGGACGTGAAGAAAGTGCTCCAGGAAAAATTCACAAAACACTGTGAGAAAAATGCTACCAATAAATCAAATTTTACAAGGTGATTGCGTTAAGACAATGAATTCTCTGCCTGAGAATTCAATTGACCTAATCTTTGCTGATCCTCCATATAATCTGCAACTACAAAACGAACTTTGGCGCCCAAATATGACAAAAGTAGATGCGGTTGACGATGCCTGGGATAAATTTGCCAATTTCGAAGAGTACGATACATTTACCGAAACATGGTTATCTGCCTGCCGTCGCATCTTAAAAGATACTGGCGCAATTTGGGTCATAGGCACTTATCATAATATTTATCGTGTTGGAAAAATCTTACAGGATCTTAATTTTTGGATATTGAATGACGTTGTATGGATAAAAACTAATCCTATGCCAAATTTTAGAGGCGTCCGATTCACGAATGCCCATGAAACACTTATCTGGGCACAAAAATCGAAGGGACAAAAATATACTTTTAATCACCATACGATGAAAGCTCTGAATGACAATTTGCAGATGCGAAGTGATTGGGAAATTCCTATTACTAACAGCAAAGAGAAAATCAAGGTCGATAAACAAACAGTTCATCCGACTCAAAAACCTGAGGCGCTTTTATACAGGGTCATTCAAGCTACGTCAAACCCAGGGGATGTTATTCTTGATCCGTTTTTCGGTTCAGGGACAACAGGGGTGATTGCTAAGAAGCTACATCGCAATTGGATTGGCATCGAAAACGAGAAAAAATATATACAAGCCGCAAAAAAGAGAATTTCTCTTATTGAGCCTCACGAATTTGACGAAAAAATTTATAAAACAAAATCACGGAATCAACAGCCAAAGGTGCCTTTCGGAAAACTGCTTGAGCTTGGTCTATTGAGACCTGGTGATAAGTTGTTTTTGGATAATACCTTTTTTGAAGCCACGATCTTGGCCGATGGCAGCATTGTTTCGGAAGAGCACCAGGGGTCAATACACGATGTTGCATCAAAGCTTCTTGGCGCCAGATGCAACGGATGGACACATTGGAGATACACTGATGACTATGGAGATTCATCAAAGCTTATTAACGACTTAAGGAATGTCGCTATCAAAATTCTTTCTCCTGAGTGGAATAATGGAGGACTACATGGCAAAGGATGACATGATCAGAAAATCTTTTGATTTTCTCCGAAACAAAGCTGAGAGTGGCGAGGTCGTTACTTTGGACGAGTTGGCATCTGCTACTGGATGGAAGCCAAAAAACACCAAGACGAATATCTCTAAAAGATTAAAACAATTTGGCTCAACCGTTTTTAACGGGAAACCATTCTTTTAACCACCAAGGACACGACGAGCACGAAGGAAAAAGCGGGCAAAACCTTGAAATTTCCTCCTTCGTGCACCATTCTGGCCGTCGTGGTTCAGATTTTCCCGCCATGAACGGGAGAGCCCCTTTTCTTTTTGCTCAGGGAAGATTGGGCGGGGGGCGGACTGGCGGGTGTGGTCTTCGCTCTGGCATTCTTCACCAAACAAAGCGTAGTCTTTTTTCTCCTACCCGCCGCACTCTACTACTTTGTCACGAACCGGCGCTTCAGCCTGTACTTCTCCGCCATTTTTGGATTCTTGTCACTGGCGGGAATGCTGTTCATGAACGAGCTATCGAGCGGCTGGTATTATTATATCGTTACCCTTCCAGGCGGTCAGATCATCGATACAAGCTGGACTTCAGTCTGGGGCCACACCCAGGATATTCTTTTACCGGTGTCGCTTCCCTTGCTGATCGCATTCTTGCCCGTCCTGTTCACGCCCCAAGTCACCAGGCTGTTCGAGCGCGTGCGCAGCAAAGCTGCCTCTCACCACGAAGTAGGCAAAGAAGGCAAAGAAGGCAAAGCAATTCACCGATTCCTTTTCCCAGACTCGTTGGCCGCCATCGTCAAAACATGGATAAAGTCTCCAATCAGCAGCGAGCCGGGATTCCGCCCGAAAGCAGCTTATCCGTTCTTCATATTCCTGGTGATCGTCAACTTCGCGGGCGCTTTGTATGGCACCCTCTATAAAGGCGGCGCCCATAACGCTTTTATTGCTTTCTATGCTCTGCTCGCAATCTTGTTCGGCGCAGGATTCCAACGTTTGCAGGAGAGTCTTGAGTTAAACGGGTCAGCAATCATTCGACCAGTCTGCTCGGCACTGCTCGTCCTGACCTGCCTGACCTATTTTTACTTTGCGCAGTACAGTCCAAAAGAGTACATTCCAAATTCGCAAGACCTCGAGCGAGGCAATACTTTGGTGAAATACCTGGAAGAAACCGATGACAACGTTTTGCTGCCAACCCAGAACTACCTGGCGCTGTACACTCACAAAAAGATGTATTTCAATGAGGTGACATTCGAAGAACTTGGCAGCGTTTACTTGAAACAACCTACGCCAGAATAGGAAAAGTTAAAGAGCGAAGTCGATGATTTGATAAAATCGGGTAAAGTAAAATCTGTCTTTCTGGAGAATCGTTCACAGCACCAATACCTCGACACCGTCTGCGAAAAAGCTGACGTTTTTCGTTCGAGGAGCAGGGTCATCCCGACGCTATATAAAATGGTCTGCGGTTAAGCTATATAGGAGCGTTCGTGGAAAATATCATCGTTATCGAGGAATATGCGGTCTTACTGCTGCTGGTCGCCACAATCGTCGGTGTTATGGCGCGTTATTTACGCGTACCGTACACGGTCGGTTTAGTGATCGTCGGCGCAAGTTTGACTTTCCTGGGACAGTTCCGCGCCGAAATCGCGCCCGAACTCATCCTGGGGATTCTCGTCCCGCCCCTGATCTTCGAGGCTGCTTTCCACCTTCCGGTTCAAGACCTGCGCCGGACGCTGAATCCCATCCTGCTGCTGGCTATCGTCGGCGTGCTGTTGACGACCTTTCTCGTGGGAGGCATCGTCTCGGTCGGCGCCGGCCTCGACCTGAGGCTGGCAATCCTGTTCGGCGCGATCATCGCCGCGACCGATCCCGTCTCTGTGATCGCGCTCTTCCGTTCATTGGGAGTCGCCAAACGGCTTCAGGTTTTGCTCGAAGGGGAAAGCCTGTTCAACGACGGCACCGCCATCGTTGTATTCAAGATCGCACTGGCCACTGCCCTCACCGGTTCGTTCAGCCTGAGCAACGGAATCCTGGACTTCTTCCGCATCGCCGGCGTGGGGCTGTTGGTCGGCCTCTTAATGGGCTGGCTGGCGTCGCTGGTGATCGCCCGTATCGACGACTACCTGGTCGAGACGGCCATCACGTTCGTGCTGGCCTACGCCTCGTACCTGCTCGCGGAGGAATATTTCCACGTCAGCGGGGTGCTGGCCGTCGTCGCCGCGGGACTCGTCAACGGGAATATCGGTCCGCGCGGCATGTCGGCCAAGACGCGTATCGTGGTCTTCAATTTCTGGGAGTTCATGTCTTTTCTGGCAAACTCCTTTGTCTTCCTGCTGATCGGATTGGTGGTGGATGTGCCGTTGCTGACCGCCAACTGGCAACCGATGCTATGGGGCATCGCCGCCGCGTTAGTGACGCGCGCCGCCGTCATCTACGGGCTTTTTTCGCGGCCGCATAGTCTCCCGACCGGTTGGAAACATGTCATGTATTGGGGTGGATTGCGCGGCGCCATTTCGCTGGCGCTGGCGTTGGGTTTGCCGGTTACGCTTGGCGCCGAACGCGGCCAACTCCAGGCGATGGTATTCGGCGTGGTGTTGTTCACGCTGGTCATTCAAGGCACCAGCATGTCGCGCCTGGTGCGTTGGACGGGCGTCTTGCCAAACAGCGAAAGCCGCGCCCAATACGACCTGGCCCGCGCCCGCGCCGCAGCGACGAAAGCCGGATACGAACACCTGAAAAAGGTGCACAAAGAAGGTCTGATCTCAGGCCACGCCTGGCAGGTGATGTCGCATTCCCTTGATCCCTACATCGACAAATTGACCGACTCCTTGCAGGATGTGCTCAAGGCCCATCCAGAAGTGCAGGCCGAGGAGCTGGACGCCGCCTGGCGCGAGTTCCTGCGCTCCCAGCGTATTACGCTCAACGACTTCTACGCCGACCGCACCATCTCCGAGGATATTTACACGGAATTGACCGTGCGCATCGACGAAATGCTCACCGCGCCCCAGATCACCTGGAACGATGCCGAGGACGTCAATGCGGCCCTGTGGCAGCTCTGGTCGAACGAGTCGGAAGAAGCTATGACAGAAAACGGCGGAGAATAGCCAACGCGCCTTTTCTTTAGTCGAAGAGGAGAAAACGATGAAACTCCAACTGATGATTAACGGAAACGAGCACAGCCTCGAGGCCGCTCCCGGTGAGACCTTGCTCGCCAGCCTGCGAAGACTCGGCTTCTATGGCGTCAAGTTCGGGGACGAAACCGGACTCAGCGGCGCGGACACGGTCCTTTTAGACGGCAAACCCGTCAACGCCGGCCTGTGTCTGACGGCGCAAGCCGCCGGCCACAACCTGGTCACCATCGAAGGACTGGGCGAACACCCCGACCAGGGCTGGAAGAAAACCAGCGGGCTACACCCTCTGCAACAGGCTTTCGTCGAGACGGGGGCGATCCAGTGCGGCTACTGCACGCCGGCCATGATCCTGGCAGCCAAGGCATTATTAGACGCCACCCCCAACCCCAGCGAGGCCGAGGTGCGCGAGGCGCTGTCGGGGGTGCTTTGCCGCTGCACGGGATACGTCAAACCCGTCCAGGCCGTGTTGCGCGCCGCCGCCGTTATGCGCGGCGACATGCCCGCCGGCGAGGCGGTCATCGGGTTGTTCGAACCGCCCGAAAAGCGGGACTCCGGCCCCGGGGCGTCGGGAGGCTTTCCCATCGGCGCGGTGCAGACACAAGTCATGCCGAAAGTCGTGGTCGCCCCTGAAACGTCCCCTTACCAGACGGTCGGAAAGCCCGAAAAGAAGGTGGACGCCGTAAAACTGGTGCAGGGCAAACCGGCTTTTTCGGCGGACATTGAGCCACGCGGCAGGCTGGTCGCCAAAGTGCTGCACAGCCCGGTGGCGCACGCCCGCATCAAACGCATCGATGCGTCGCGGGCCAGGGCCTTGGAAGGCGTGGCCGCCGTGCTCACCTGGCAGGATGTGCCGCGCGTGGTGTATTCGACCGCCGGGCAGTCCGACCCGATTCCCGGCCCGCTGGACACTTTTTCGCTCGATAACAAAGTGCGCTTCGTAGGCGACCGTGTGGCCTTTGTGGCCGCCGAGAGTGCAGAAATCGCCGAGCAAGCCCTGAAACTGATCGAGGTGGAGTACGAGCCGTTGCCGATTCTGCTCGATCCGGCAGAGGCCCTGAAACCGGGCGCGGTGCGCATCCATGACGAGCCGGAATACGTGAATTTCGCCGATTCAGACCCGCAGAAAAACCTGGCGGCTGCCATCCGTATCGACATTGGCGACGTGGAAAAAGGCTTCGCCGAGGCCGATCAGGTCTTCGAGGGGGAATATGCCGTGCCAAAGGTCCAGCAGGTTTCCATCGAACCGCACGTGGCCGTAACTTATTGGGACGAGGACGACCGTCTGGTGATCCGCACCTCCACACAGGTGCCTTTCCACGTGCGGCGGCAACTTGCGCCTGTGCTCGGGCTGCCGGTCAAGCGTATCCGCGTGATCAAGCCACGCATTGGCGGCGGGTTCGGCGGCAAACAGGAAGTTCTGATGGAAGACGTGCCGGCGCACCTGACGATTGCCACCCGTCGCCCGGTGCTCTACGAATACAGCCGCGAAGAGGAATTCACCGCAGCCCGTTCGCGCCATCCGATGCGATTATGGATGAAGACCGGCGTGAAGCGCGACGGCACAATCACGGCCAACGAAATGCGCGTGCTCACCGACACGGGCGCCTACGGCTGCCACGCCGTCACCGTCACCGGCAACACCGGGCAGAAAGCCATGGCGCTCTACGTGGGCGACGGGCCGTATCGTCAGGCGCCCAACATCCGTTTCTACGCCGACGTGGTTTACACCAACACACCGCCCGCCGGCGCATTCCGTGGATACGGCGTACCGCAAGGATATTGGGCGGTGGAACGTCACATGGAAAAAATCGCCCGGGCGTTGAAGCTCGACCCGCTGGAGTTCCGTTTGAAAAACGCCATCCGCCCCGGAGAGTTACAACCCTTCTCCACCGCCTGGAACGAGGGACGCGAACCACGCCCGGAAGTGATCCACACCGTCGGGCTGGAAGAATGCGTCCGGCAGGGCAAAGCCGCCATCGGCTGGGATACGAAGTTCGGGAACGAGGCATGGCACGTTGGGACAACGCATGCGTCGTCCCAACGCAAAGGCATCGGTGTAGCCATGGTCATGCAAGGCACCGCCATCCCCTATCTCGACATGGGTAGCGCGTCCATCAAAATGAACGACGATGGCTCTTTCAACCTGCTGGTCGGGGCGACCGACCTGGGCACCGGCTCCGACACGGTCATTGCGCAGATGGTGGCCGAGGTGTTGGGCGTGCCTCTCGAGGACATCATCACCTATTCGTCCGACACCGATTTCACGCCCTTCGACAAGGGCGCTTACGCCTCGTCGACCACTTACATCTCCGGCACGGCGGCCGTTCGGGCGGCAGAGAGCGTGGCCGAACGAATCAAGCTGCGGGCGGCAAAAATGCTCAACGAACGCGCAGGAACCGACGGTTTCAAGGTTGAAGCAGCCGACATCCAACTGGCCGACCGGATGGCGGTTGCGCCGGACGGCGCGCGCGTCTCGCTGGCAGACATCGCTCTCGACACGCTCCACCGCAACGAGCAGGAGCAGATCATGGGCGTGGCGTCTTACGTCTCGCCCGCCTCGCCGCCACCCTTCGCGGCGCAGTTCGCCGAGGTAACGGTAGACCAGGAAACGGGGCGCGTGACCGTCGACCAGCTCGTCATGGCGGTCGATTCGGGCGTCATCGTCAATCCGTTGACGGCCTCCGGGCAGATCGAGGGCGGCATGACCCAGGCGCTGGGCTACGCCGTCTGCGAGGAAATGCGTTACGATGAGCAAGGCCGCGCCATCGAACGCGACCTGGAGCGCTATCACATCTTCCGTGCACACGAAATGCCGGCGCTGACCACGATCTTCGTCGAGACCTTCGAGCCGACGCATCCGTTCGGCGTTAAAGCCGTGGCGGAGATTCCGATGGATGGGGTTGCGCCCGCCGTCGGAAATGCTATACTTGACGCAATTGGTGTAAACATCGATGAAAACCCTGCCACCCCCGAACGCATCTGGAAAGCGCTCAAAGCAGCTTAGGAGCGCACATGAGTGACCGCATTTACATCGTCGGACACGTCAACCCCGATACCGACGCCATCGCCGCCGCCATGGGCTACGCCTGGTGTCTACGCGAAAGAGACAGCCTGGATGCCGTGGCTGCGCGTGCCGGTGCGGTCAACCCACAAACCGCCTGGGTGCTGAAACGCCTGGGACTCGAAGCGCCGTTCCTGCTCAGCGACGCTTCGCCACGCTTCGAATCGGTCATGCTGCGACTCGATACGATCCGCCCGGAAAGCCAATTGGGCGCCGCTTGGACTCTCGCCAGCCGCACGGGCGGCGTTGCGCCCATCGTCCGCGAAGACGGCACGCCTTACGGCCTGATCAACGGCTTGAGCCTGTTCAAGTATTTCACGGAGACGCTCGGCCCACGTCCCGGCGATACACCCGTGCGCGAATTGATGTCGATGCCCTGCCGCGAAGCCGCCGACACAGACGTGCCGCACTTCAAGGCCAACAGCATCATCCGCGATTCGCTCAACCGTATTCTACGCGAGGAACATAATGATTTCATCGTCGTCGACGAAGAAGGCCGCTACCTGGGAGTCTGCCACCAACGCGGCGTCTTGAATCCGCCACGGCTCAAACTCGTACTGGTCGACCACAACGAGTCGCGCCAATCGGTGGCAAACATCGAGGAAGCTGAACTGCTGGAGATTCTGGATCATCACCGGCTCGGCAACCCATATACCCACACACCCATTCGGTTTTCGGTGGACGTGGTCGGCTCGACCAGCACACTGGTCTCCGAGAAGATTGCCGAGGCCGGCTTGAGCGCCCCACCCGCGCTGGCCGGCATGATGCTGGCCGGACTGCTGGCCGACACGCTCATCCTGACCTCGCCGACGACCACCGAACGCGATCACCAGGCCACGCAACGCCTGTCGCGCTGGGCAATGGTCACGGGTGGCCCGCTCAAGGGCGAGACCATCGAGTCGTTCGGAAGGTCCCTGATCGAGTCGGGCGCCGGGCTTTCGACGCGCAATCCCAAGGACGTGGTCAGCACAGACATGAAAACCTACGAGTCCGGCGGTTTTCGCTTCGCCGTCGCGCAGGCTGAAGTCACCGACCTGCTTACAATTGGCGAACACCTCGAGGCCCTCAAAAACGCTCTCAACCACCTGCGTGAAAGCAAAGGCCTCGATTTCACCATGCTCCTCATCACAGACGTAGTGCGCGGGTCGAGCCGTCTGTTGATTTCCAACGCACCACCGGTGCTGGAAGACCTGCCCTATCCGTTGCTGCCTGACGGCACGCGCGATGCAGCAGGCATCGTCTCGCGCAAAAAGCAGTTACTCCCTGTCGTCTTGGGATTGCTGGAAAATTGAGTCCCGCTATCAAAATGACCCCCAAATTCCGCTTGCAACCAGATAGTAACGCGGGCAGGAACAAGGTGGTTTTATTATAAAGCCCATGCCAACCGGAACCCTGCCTACCAACCGCTACCCCGAAGAACGTCGCCTGGCGACCGTTCTATTCGCCGACGTCCATGGTTTCACCGCCGTGGCCGAGCAACTGGATTTCGAAATCGTCAGCACCATGCTCAAGGAAATCTGGTCGCGGCTGGATCGCGTCGTCGAAGAACACAATGGCTACGTGGATAAGCACCTGGGCGACGGCGTCATGGCCGTGTGGGGCGCGCCCTTTGCCGGCGATAACGACGCCGAGCAAGCCGTTTCCGCCGGGCTCGACCTGATCAAAGCCTTGGACGAGTTCTGCCAAAGCACAACCATCCCCGGCGCGGAGAATATGCAATTGCGCGTGGGCATCAATACCGGCCTGGTCTTCGCAGGTTACGTTGGCAAGCGCGACGAATATACCGTGCTGGGCGACATCGTCAACGTTGCCAGCCGCCTGGAGCAAAGCGCTGACCCCGGAACAGTGGTTATCGGAGAGAACACATTGCGGATGGTGCGAGGCGGCTTCCGGGTCAAGCGTCTCGACCCGGCACACGTCAAGGGCAAGGCAGAGAAAATTCAACTGTACGCCGTCGAAGGGGTGATCGAATCGCCAGGGCGGGTCCGCTATCAAAGCGCCGACAGTCTCGTCACCGTGATGGTCGGTCGTGATGAGGAACTGGAAAATATCGTCGAACAGTACGAAAAAGCGTTCGAGCTGCCCACGCCGTCGATGATGCTGGTCAGCGGAGAAGTGGGGATTGGAAAATCGCGCCTGCTAATGGAATTTGGCAATCTGCTCGAGCAAGCCGACCGGGACATCAGCGTGCTGACCACCCGTGGCCTTTCTCAAGCATCGAGAATCCCCTTCTACCTGTGGCGAATGCTGCTACGCAGCCGCTTTGGCGTCAAAGACGACGACTCGGCGTCGGAGGCCTCTGAAAAATGGAGGCAAGGTATCGATAGCATCTGGGAAGCCGGCCCGCAAGAGGAAAAACTGGAAGCCACGCAAGTCATCGGCGACTTGATTGGGCTCTCAAACGAGGTCAGTTGCGTCTCCGAAGAACAAATGCAACGAGTTTCTTACTTGATGCGCGAATTGTTGGGACGGGCCGCAGCACATCGCCGTCTGGTGCTTTTGTTCGACGATTTGCAATGGGCCGACCGCGAGAGTCTGGCGTTGCTCAATAATTTAATGACCGGCAACGACCCGCCGCTACAAGCCCTGGTCGTTGCGGCGGCGCGCCCTGAATTTTTGCAGCAGCAGCCGCAATGGCGCAACCTGGCACACATATTGGAATTGGGCCCGATTGCATTCTCTGCCGAAATGGTTGGCAAGGCCTATCCAGACTTCACAACAGGTTTACCGTCGTCGATTCTGAATGAAATCGCTCACCGCGCCGAGGGAAATCCATATTTTCTGGAAGAAGTTGTCAAAAGTCTGGTGAAGAGTGGAATGCTCCACGAAGGGGCAACAGATACCCGGAAGGTACATCAACGGCTGTTGTCGCAGGTGCCCGAGTCGCTACGCGCCACATTGCAAGTACGTCTCGACAGTCTGTCGCGCGAAGCACGCGCTGTCGCTCTGTTGGCTTCAGTCGTTGGCCGAGTCTTTTGGGTGGGGGCCGTACTCGAAGCAGCGCGCTCCAAGCCGATGCCCGGCTCCACGCCAATGATCAACATTCCAGAATCCGTCATCGGGCGCTTTGTACAGGATGGATTGCGCCAACTCGTCCGCGCAGAGTTGGCCTTTCCGCGCAGCGGTTCTCATTTCTCAGAAGAACAAGAGTACATCTTTAAGAATTCATACCTGCGAGACGTTGCATACAGCCTGATTCCAAACCGCAACCGGGCGCAATACCACCGGGCAGTCGCCGAGTGGCTCAAACGAAAAACAGACCCGGCATACCAGGCGATGGCGCGCGACCACGAACGCAACGCGATTGCATCGGAAAAAATCGCTACGGGCAGCCTGCCTGAAGTCAAAGAAACCTGAGAATGGATTCGGTCTTTCAGCGAATCGGCGAAATCCAACAACGCGAGGAAAGCGCTGCCCTGTGCACCATCGTATCGGCGCAAGGTTCCACCCCCCGTCACACGGGCAGCAAAATGCTGGTGTTCCCAGACGGCAGCTTTATCGGAACGGTCGGCGGCGGAGAACTAGAACAACGCGTTCGAGCAGAAGCGCTGTCGGCCATGACCGACCGGAAATCCCGCCTGCTGCAGTACAGCATGAGCGACCCGGCGCGCGGCGATCCGGGCGTCTGCGGTGGACAGGTGGAGGTCTTTGTGGAGCCCATCTTACCCGAAGCGAAGATCGTCGTCATTGGCGGTGGCCATGTAGGAAAAGCCGTCGTCCATCTGGCAAAGTGGCTGGGTTTCCGAGTAGCCGTATGTGACGACCGCCAGGAATTCTGCACGCCGGAGGCCAATCCGGGCGCCGACGAATTCTACCCGGTCCGGATGGAAGAGCTTCCCAACCACCTCAAGATCAACAGCCAGACCTACTTCATCCTGACCACACGCGGGGTTGATGTCGATGTATCCGGCCTGCCAGCCCTGCTGAATTCGCCGGCAGCTTATATCGGGGTGATCGGCTCGAAACGGCGTTGGGCCACAACGATGAAGCAACTGAAAGAAAAGGGGGTCTCCGGGACGAACATCGCGCGCGTCCATTCTCCGATGGGTCTCGAACTTAACGCCGAAACGCCGGAAGAGATTGCTATCAGCATCCTGGCCGAGGTCCTGATGCTACGCAACCAGGGTACCGGCCAGCCCATGCGGGAAAAACCGACTTCAGGGGACTCTTTGAGCCTGGATTCATGGGGGTAACCTCCCCGCAGTGCCTGGACGCGTAAGGCGTGGGAAATTCGGACAAGGAAGTATCGCAAGTAGCTATTACGCAACGACCCCCGCGTAGCTGCGCGGAGGTCGTAGATGGCGACCCTATCGCTGTCAGGTGAGTCGGCACCTTAACAACTTAGGGCACGAGCGGGTGATGGGACTCGAACCCACGATATCTTGCTTGGGAAGCAAGCCACTTTAAAATTTACCGGGGGAAGGAACGGAACCTGCGCAATACCCAAACCAACTTTTGAAGCCATTTGAGAGGCCTGTCGCGAGTTACTCCTCCCAAAATGGCTCGAAAACCCCCTTGGAGACCATAGACGCATCAACGACCCAGCACGCTACTTCGTGCGCCAGATGTTGGCCCGCAAAGCGCTGGACGAACTGCGCAAGAGCCAGGGTATTTCTATCGTGGACACTTCACAAAGCAGCAAATCTTCGTTTCTGTGGTATCCCTGAATGTCTTTTTAGTATACAGAGTATCCCACCTTAGCTTTCGCTTCCCCATAGATAGGCCAAAGATGCCGATTTTCCCTATAGCTGGGGGCTTGTCCTAGCTTTCCGGCAGGCAAGCCCGCATACCATTTAGGCATTCAGGGTTACTAAGCCACAGACCTGGAACCTGAGACCCATCTTTAGACCCAAGGTGAATGTGTTGCGTCTGTGATTTTGCTACATGCGAGACAAGTTCTCAATCGGGCTATGTTCTTTGTGGGCTTGGATCAGGTCGTCCTCGACCAATTGTGCGTAATGCCTGACCATCTCTAGAGATGAGTGACCCATTAAAGCCTGTAGGCACAATAAATCCATGCCAGCGCGAATAGACAAAATTGCGAATGTCCTGCGCATTGCATGCGGTGTGACGTGGATTCCGGTTTTCTTGGAGAGTCGTCGAAAGATTTGCAGGAATCCACCTGGTGTGAACCTACGCATTGTCTTTGATTGAATCAGCGGATCATCAGGTCGTGCATGGGCAAGCGTGGTGCGATATTCACAAATTGCTCTGCGAGCGGTTGGGCCAATTACAATTGAACGGGATTTGCCTCCTTTCCCATTTCTGATTTGACAAAGACCACTTTCCATATCCAGGTCCCCCCAGTTGAGAGAAACGACTTCCGAACGCCGGAGTCCGGAATCTGCCATCAATAAGATGATTGCTTTTTCTCGAACATTATTGCAGACTTTCAGTATGTCTCTCAACTGATTTGCAGTTAGTGATGGCAAACGCTTTTTTGCCACTTTTGGCATCTTAAATACGATGGATATGGGGATATATTCTTCAGCGTACCAGAAAGATAAAAGGGCATGAATTGCACGAGCATTATCGTTTATCGTCCAGTCACTTTTTCCTTGATCGATTAACATGGCAAGAAAAGAACGGACAAGACTAGCTTTAATTTCATGTGGTTCACTGACATGATGATTTTGTTCGGCCCAAATAATAAATCGTTTTGCTGTATATCGATAAAAGCTCAGAGTGTCTTTTGAGCAGCGCATCGCTTTACGACTAAGAATAAAATCATCATAAGCTTGGCAGAGGGCCGGAGATGTGATGGGTGTTACGACTTTCATTTTTCCTCCTGTAATTTAACGAAGGCTTCTATAATCCTGTTCCGTTCAACTGTATCAATATGAACGTCCCCAATATTTTGATATAGCTTATTGAAAGTCACCTTGTAATCTCGAATCGTATTTCGAGAGTAACGTACAGCTGTGCGTTCAGCAATGAATGTTTCGATGACATCTTTGAGTAGCATCCTTTGTTTGCATCCTTATCCACTTAAAACGTCCTGGGGCAAGACCACTAACGTTCGCACATACCTGTGAGGCAAACCATAATACAACTTAATAAAACCCAACACAAATTATTGTTATGATTCGTGCGAAATTTTGAGCCTTTTCCGAACAAGACAACGCCATATTTGCGCCAATAGGTCCCTGACTGTCTTTACGGTGTATATTCGGCAGAGCTTGGTGCGGGCGGTTCGCGTATGGCCCAAATACGGGTGAAGTTCGACGGATTCGCCCACATCTGGGGAACGGCAGATTGCCAATCCGCCCCATGAA
>JBJKRF010000133.1:0-4573 GCA_046704785.1 Anaerolineales bacterium
CATTTTTACCGCCAAGCTACCATCCTACCCGCTCTGTCGGGGCTACTTCGTTTGTACCCGACCACAGTCTATTGCATAATTTGTAAAGGTGCCACGATCTCTTTTTGAACTCTTTTGAACCGTGCCACAATTTGGTTTTCCGAGAATCGGCAGTGGTGAAGCAATCTGCTATACCACAAAAAAAGGTTTGTACTTTGTCAGACAGCTTTCACTTTTGTGCAATGGAGACACCAGTGTGCAGAATTGACGCCCCAATGAATTAGAGTATAATCTTTAAGCATGATCATAGCGGTATGCACAAATGTCCCCCTCAACAGAACGTACATAAAAGGATAATGCGGATGCCCGATCTGTTACTTGATGTTCAGGGACTGGAGACTCAATTCCGTACACCAGACGGCACAGTCCATGCCGTTAATGGGGTTTCCCTGAAACTGAAAGAAGGTGAAACTCTCGGCGTTGTCGGTGAGAGTGGGTGTGGGAAAAGCGTGACCATGCTTTCGATTTTGCGTCTGATTCCCGTGCCACCCGGTGAGATCATATCCGGGCAAGCCGTATACCGCGGTCAGGATTTGCTCAAAATGTCGGCGGAAGAAATCCGTCAAGTTCGAGGGGGCCAGATCGGGATGGTCTTTCAAGACCCAATGACCTCCCTGAACCCGGTCATGACCGTCGAAAAACAACTGGCCGAACCGCTGATGTTGCACCTTGGAATGACAAAGCAACAAGCTCGGAATCGTGCGACAGAATTGCTCGAAATGGTCGGCATTCCAAAAGCCAAAGAACGGCTTGGCGCCTATCCCCACCAGTTTTCGGGTGGCATGCGCCAGCGCGTCATGATTGCCATGGCGTTGGCCTGCAATCCCCAAATCTTGATCGCGGACGAACCGACGACGGCGCTGGATGTCACCATCCAGGCGCAGATTGTCGAGCTGGTCAAACGCCTGCGCGACGAACTGGGCATGGCAATCATCTGGATCACCCACGACCTGGGGATCGTGGCTGGCCTGGCGCAACGGGTCATCGTTATGTACGGGGGATTCGTCATCGAAGAAGCGCTCGTCAAAGAATTGTACGCCAATCCTCAGCACCCTTATACCATTGGACTGCTCGACAGCTTGCCTCGCGTGGACGAAACCCGGCGCGAGCGCCTGTATTCAATCGACGGCTTGCCCCCGATTTTGTACCAAAAACCACATGCCTGTCCGTTTGCGCCCCGCTGTAAATGGGCCATGGACCGCTGTTGGAAAGAAAATCCGCCGCTTGAATCCATCTCACCCGATCATTGGGTAGCTTGCTGGGTCGATACAAAAACGGGGAAGGCGCGCTAACCATGTCGAGTCAAGAAATTTTGCTGCAAGTCGAAAACCTTGTGATGCACTTCCCCATCTATCATGGGGTATTCCAACGCCAGGTGGGCGCCGTTCATGCAGTGGACGGGGTTTCGTTTAACATCAAACACGGAGAGACGCTCGGGCTGGTGGGAGAGTCTGGATGTGGTAAATCGACCACAGGGCGCACGATTTTACAGCTCTATAAGCCCACAGACGGGCACGTTTATTTCGATGGCAAGGACCTGGTCACGCTCAAAGGGGAAGAAATGCGCTGGATGCGCCGGAAAATGCAAATGATCTTTCAGGACCCGTATGCCAGCCTCAATCCTCGTATGACCGTTGGAGAAATCGTCGGTGAGCCGCTGATGGTGCACCGCGTCGCAACCAGAAAGGAGATCAACGAACGAGTCGCAAGTCTGCTGGATTTAGTTAAATTGAATCCGTCTTTTTCCAATCGTTATCCACACGAATTCTCAGGGGGACAGCGTCAGCGAATTGGCATTGCACGCGCGCTGGCATTACAACCATCTTTCATTATCTGTGATGAACCTATTTCTGCCCTGGATGTATCCATTCAAGCGCAAGTCGTGAACTTGCTCGAAGAATTACAGCAACAGTTCGGCCTGACTTACCTGTTTATCGCACACGACCTCTCCATGGTCAAGCACATCAGTGACCGAGTGGCAGTGATGTATCTCGGCATCATCGTCGAACTTTCGGAGCGTGATTCACTCTATACAAAACCACTGCACCCTTATACACAAGCGTTATTATCGGCGGTTCCCATTCCCGACCCGGTTGCCGAAGAAAAACGTCAACGCGTTATCCTCGAAGGCGACGTTCCCTCCCCCATCGATCCACCTTCCGGGTGCCGCTTCCGCACGCGTTGCCCCATCGCCGAGGCCATGTGCGCCGAGCAACAACCACAATTTCGAGAATTAACCCCCGGTCATTTTGTAGCCTGTCACTTTGCCGAAAGATTTATATAGAAATCAGGAAAGGAGGTGATCGTCTTCGAACGACAAGACAAAACCTTTAATCTCGTACCGCATGTAACCAAAAGTCGATCCTTATAACAAGTGTGAGGAGAAGGAATATGCGTAAAATCTTTGTACTACTAAGCTTGTTGGTCGTTTTGGGGATGGCATTGAGCGCCTGCGGTCCTGCGACTCAGGCCCCTGCCACCGCAACACCAGCGAGTGCCTGCGCTGACAACCCGTATGTTGGCTCCGGCCAATTGGACGGAAATGGCATTCCCTGTGATTTCTTCTCGGATGTCCACATCCGTAAGGCCTTCGCTTATGCTTTCGACTGGGACACCTTCATCAACGACGTTTACAACGGCGAAGCAGTCCAGTCGTTGGAACTGTCGCTGCCAGGCATGCCCGGTTACGACCCGAATGCCCCGCATTACACCTTTGACCTCGACAAGGCTAAATCAGAGTTCGAGGCTTCGACTCTGCAATCTCCCGACGGCAAATCCGTTATGGACGTCGGGTTCCGCATGCAGATGCTGTACAACCAGGGCAATACCACGCGCCAGACTATTGCCGAGATTCTGGCAGCAGACCTGGCCCAAATCAACCCCAAGTTCCAGATTGAAATTCTTGGCCTGCCCTGGCCGGCTTACCTGGCTGCCCAACGCGCAGGGCAAATTCCGATCATGACCGGCGGTTGGATCGAAGATATTCACGACCCGGCCAACTGGTACCAGCCTTACACGGTTGGCGCTTACGGTGGCCGCCAGAATATGCCCGACTCACTGTCGCAACAATTCAAACCGCTGTTGGATCAGGGTGTTGCAGCTACTGACCCATCCGCACGTGCTGATGTCTATCACAAGGTCAACCAGTTGTACTATGACACGGTACCTGGTGTTCCGATGGTCCTGGCCACCGGCCACGGCTTCCAGCAGAACTGGGTGCAGGGCCTGATCCGCAACCCGATCTTCCCCGGCATCTACTTCCCGACCATTTCCAAAGCCGCTGGTGCCAAGAATCCGACATCCTTCACGTATGCAACAATTGGTGACATGGACACACTGGACCCGGCGCTTGCTTACGACACCGCCAGTGGTGAAGTCATCCAGAACGTCTACCAGACGCTGGTCTTCTACGACGGTGACAAACCCGGTTCCTTCGTTCCCATGTTGGCTTCTGAAATGCCAACCATCTCTGCGGACGGCAAGACCTACACCTTCAAGATTCGCCAGGGTGTGACCTTCTCGAACGGCGACCCGCTGACCCCGGATGACGTGGTTTACTCCTTCGTCCGCGGCCTGCTCCAGGCTGGCGGAGTTTCTCCGCAGTGGTTGCTTTCCGAGCCCTTCTTCGGCGTCGGCAATCGGGACGTTTCCCAGGTGCTCGACCCAAGTGGCAAACTGATGGACGATCCCACCAACTTGCAAAAGGTTGATCCTGCCAAGCTCAAAGCAGTTTGCACGCAGTTGAATACGCAGATCGTCGCTGACGATACCGCCGGCACCGTCACCATGACGCTCAAGCAGCCGTGGGGCCCATTCCTGGCAACCATCGCCCAGACCTGGGGCTCCATCATGGATCCCAAGTGGGTCGCTGCGAATGGCGGTTGGGATGGCTCCTGCGATACCTGGCAGAAGTTCTACGGAATCCAATCGTCGGACGACCCGTTGACCAAAGTTGCCATGGGCACCGGCCCCTTCACGTTGGATCACTGGACACCCGGACAGGAAATCGTCCTGACCAAGAACCCCACCTACTGGGGCACTGCTCCCGCGATGGACAAAGTCACGATCCAGATCATCCCCGAATGGGGCACCCGCTTCAGCGAACTGCAGGCCGGTGACGCCGATATCGTGGACGTTCCGGTTGAAAACCGCTCGCAAGCTGATGCCATGGTCGGTAATCTCAGCGCCTACGACCCGTCCACCAGCTCTTACGGACCCTTGCAACCCGTCTGTTCCTACGATTCGTCTAAGCTTGGCGCTGCGAAATTCACTGTTTGTCCCGCCGGTAAGACCGGAACCGGTGGACCACTGTCCGTATTCATCGGACAACCCCAACTTTCCCAAGACGTGATACTCTTTAACTTCGGCATCAAATAAGAGTCACGTGTTTATGTGCGGGGGCCTTTGCCGGGCCCCCGCACCTTCTTCAAAGTTGTTTTGTCCAACCGTATAAACTGGAAACAAAAACCGGCTTCGAGTTTGCACGGTTAGGCAGAACCGAGTTTAGGAGGTAGCAAATGATCAATTACATCAT
>JBJKRF010000134.1:0-48146 GCA_046704785.1 Anaerolineales bacterium
CCTGCTATCTGGCGGCCTGACCCTTACCAGAACTGGACTTTCACCAGTGAGCAGACGATGATTTATCAGGACACACCACGCTTTGTTGGGCGCTTGTGTGTGATTGGCAGATTCATCTTTGACCAGAGTCTATTTCGCTCTTACCGCTGACTATAATTATTTGCATAGCTTTATTCATAGTCGACGAGTTTCGGAAGTGCGCCATATAGAAAAGCATGTGACAACGCGAACGGATCAATAAAGGCTATTTTCTTTTGATCGGTGGCTGCTTGCACATATGGAACAACAAGAGCTCCTTCGCTAATGACTGCGGCTTGTGCAGGTAATTCTTCAAAACCAACGGTAAGCTTCTGAGCGTGAATAACTCGGTTTAGGGCTTCCCTAAGATCATCAACAAGCTCGGCTTCGTTTCGAGGCATCCATTGCCAGCGGGGTTGTGCCAGCCGAAACTTCTCTCCTTTGGGCAGAATTTCTAAGGCTCGGCGAGCATTAAGGGCAAAGGTGCTGACTACCTCAATGATGATGCCTGTCGCGACATTCAAGATTAGGTCGTGCCCCTTTGGATACTGTGCGCTGGCTAATGCCCAAAGCTTTACCGCCTCATCTGCGGCACGTGAGATGGAGTGTTGTGTAATTGGTTCTATAGATTTCATAATTTGATGATTTCCTAGAAGTTTGTGCCCTCAAGCGCCCAACTATTAAGTGGATGGGGCGCGTCCCCCTAGCCCAATAAAACCGTCGGGGGAACGTTTATCGGAAAAAGCTGCAAGAGTCACTTTTAGTGTATAATCCGGTTGGCATCCGCCTATACAGTTCAAATCTCCACCTGCCAATAAGTTCTACTGGGTATATTATACAAAACGCCAGATACCATTTCAAGAGGGGGTCTCATGCAAATCCAAGATACCAATGTTCCAAAAGACAAAAAACTGCTCGACCAGGTCCGCGATGTCCTGCGCGCCAAACACTACTCTTTCCGCACCGAAAAGACGTATGTGGATTGGATCACCCGCTTCATCTTCTTTCACCACAAGCGCCACCCGCGCGACATGGGTCTGACGGAGATCAACGCTTTCCTGACCCATCTCGCCACCCGGCGGAATGTGGCCGCCTCTACCCAAAACCAGGCCCTCAGTGCCTTGCTTTTTCTCTATCGCGAAGTACTTCTAATGGACCTCGAAACCGATGGCTTGCTGTCACCGGTTCGCGCCAAACGCCCCGATCGCCTGCCCAACGTCCTGAGCCGCGAAGAAGCCCTGGCGGTCATTGCCAACCTGGGGGGAGTCCATCAACTGATGGCAAAATTGCTTTATGGTAGCGGGTTACGGCTGATGGAATGTCTGCGCCTGCGGGTCAAGGATCTGGATTTCAATTACCTTGCCGTGACGGTGCGCGACGGCAAGGGCGAAAAGGACCGCGTTACCCCGCTGGCGGAATCCCTCATCCCAGACCTGCGGCGTCACCTGCGTCACGTCAAACTGCTCCATGAAGACGACCTGGCTGCCGGTCTGGGCAGCGTTTACCTGCCCTATGCCCTTGCCAAAAAATATCCCAACGCAGCCCGTGAGTGGGTCTGGCAGTACATCTTTCCCTCCCCCAAAACCTCACTCGACCCGCGTACCGGGCTCGAACACCGCCATCATCTTGACGAGAGCGGCCTGCAAAAAGCCGTGCGCCTGGCGGCCCGTAAAGCAGGCATCCAGAAGCGGGTCACTTGTCATACTTTTCGCCACAGCTTTGCCACCCATTTGCTCGAGGCAGGCTCCGACATCCGCACCGTCCAGGAACTGCTTGGCCACAAGGACGTTGCCACCACCATGATCTACACCCACGTTTTACAGCGCGGCGCAGCAGCGGTCAAAAGTCCCCTGGATGCGTAGTGTAGCCCACAAAAAAACGCTTCCGGAACTCCGGAAGCGTCCAAAATCGTCGGTCGCAGTCACTTATTTGTCTTGCAGTTCTTCCAGGGCTTGCTGCTCGCGTTTGAGATTGCGCCAGCGCAGGAACAGGCTGACCACATAGACGATCAGCACGCCGAAGATGACGGCGTAACCGGCGATCATAAAATTGGTGGTGTCGGGGGTGGCTTGCATGAAAATCTCCTCTCTCTACTGCATGAACTTCAACTTGAGTTCTTCGATTTTGTCCTGGAAGTGGCCCAGGCGGATGCGGTGCCACAGCAGCACGACGAACAGCAGCGAAAACGTCAACAGGCTGAACAGGAAGGTCGTCAGCATTTTGGGCGTCATGTCGAAGCTGCCCTGCGCGTTGGCGTTCGAGCCCAGGATGACTGCCGGGTGGATGGTGCGCAGAAAACGGATGGACAAGAAGGTGATCGGCACGCTGATGGAACCGATCAGCGTGTAGACGGCCCCGAAACGGGCGCGCTGATCGGGGTCTTCCAGACCCTGGCGCAGCAGCAGATAGGCCAGGTAGATCAGTTCCAGGATGGCGGCCGTCGTCAGGCGCGGGTCCCAGGTCCACCAGGTGTTCCAGGCCGGATAGGCCCAGATCGAGCCGGACACGATGGTGATCGAGAAGAACACCAGGCTGATCTCCACGGCGGCCATTTCGACCACATCCCATTTCAGGTCTTTGCTCCGCAGATAAGCGATGCCTGCTACGGCGGCGACGATGAAGCCCAACATCCCCACCCAGGCGTTGGCCACATGGAAGTAGAAGATGCGCTGCACATTGCCCATGACGAGTTCCATGGGGGCGTAGCCAAAGACCAGGTAGGTGGCGATGGCCAGTAGAATAACGGAAACAATATCGAGAATTTTCAGGGCGCGCGGTTGTGCATTCATGGAAAATCAAACTCCTTGTCGGTTCAGATGGTTCTCCGTAGGGCCGCAGCGGGCGGCGCGTCCCTTGCCCATCGGCGGCAATACGGAGGAGCCTTTACTCTTCTACGATAAAATCGAACACCATAAAGGCCACGGCGATGAAGATCACGTCGTAGACGATGAGCATGTTGATCCAGGGCAGGATGTCGGTCAGCGCTGCGCCTTGCAGGAATCCGCTGCTGGCTTTGACGGCGGCCACCAGCACGGGAATCGCTACCGGGAAGAGCAGGATCGGCAGCAACACGTCGCGGGTGCGCGTCTGCACCGACATGCTGGAGAGCAGCGTGCCCACGCTCACATAGCCCACCGAGCCGAGCAGGGTGACGCCCAGCAGCCCCAGGTTGAGCAAATTCACGTTGTACAGCACGCTGTAGGCGGGCAGGACGACCGCTTCGACGATCAGCATGAAGACCAGGTTGCTGATGACCTTTCCAAAGTAGATCGCGCTGCGGTCCACCGGCGCCAGCAACAGGCCATCCAGACAGCCGCGGTCTTTTTCCACGGCCATCGAACGGGTCAGACCCAACGTGCCGGCAAAGGCAAAGGTCACCCACAGCGCCCCGGCGGTAATGCCGTTGCGCGCTTTCACGTCGAGTTCGAGCGCAAAGTAAAAGATCAGGATGACCAGCAGCGAGAAGACCAGCATGGCCGAGAGCAGTTCACGCGAACGCAACTCGGCGGCCAGGTCTTTCCAGGCCACAGCCGAGATCGCGCTGAAATAATGGTTGCCTTCGTCGGGTGGCTGCGTCAATGTCTTGGTGTCTGCCATCTCAACCCGCCAGCGCCTGCTTGTAGAAACTCATCAGATTATTATTGTTCAATTCGCTCCGCCGCGCAGAGGCGGCGATCACGCCGCGCGACAGAACGTCGAAGCGGGTGGCCAGCTCCTCGGCGCGCACCAGGTCGTGAGAAGTCATCACCACCGTGCGGCCACGGGCGGCCACTTCGCGCAACACGGTGTCGAGCATCTCGGAAGCGTCCTGGTCGAGGCCGGTGTAGGGTTCGTCGAACAGCACCACCTGCGGCTCGTGCAGCACCGCCCGCCCGATGGCCAGGCGCTGCTGCATGCCGCGCGAGAAGGTGCGCACCAGATCGTGACGGCGGGGTTTCAGGCCCACCAGGTCGAGCACTTCCTCGATGCGCGCATTCAGGTTGTGAAGGCCGTACATGCGCCCGTAAAAGCGCAGGTTTTCCTCGGCGCTGAGATTCTCGTAGAGCAGGGGTTGATGGGAGACCACGCCCAGTTGACGGCGCACCAGCGCCGACTGGCCGGGGAGCGCATACCCCGCCACTTTTACCTCGCCCAGCGACGGCCGCGAGAGCGACGACAGGATGCGCAAAAAGGTGGTTTTTCCGGCGCCGTTGGGGCCGATCAGGGCGACGAACTCGCCCGGCTCCACGCTAAAGTCCAGGCCGCGCAGGACGGTTTTCAGCCCAAAGCGTTTGACGAGTTTCCGAACTTCGATCATGCGCTCAGAGCTTCGCTTTCAAGGCCGCTTTGAGTTCGGCGCGGCGCTGCTTGTAGGCTTGTTCCGAAATGTTGCCGGCCCGGAACTGGTCGTCGAGGGCGATGATGGCATCGACGATCTCATCGGTATCGCCGGAGGCTTCGGCCTCGGCGGGCTCTTCGTCTGGCAGTTCCTGCGTGCTCCCGTGACGACGGTCGCGCCAGAACAGCCACACGCCTGCCAGGATGAGTACCATGCCGAACGCGCCAACGCCAATGATGATGTTGCGCGTTGAATCGTTGCCGATGATGGGGGCTGTGGATGAAGTGTCACTCTGTTGTTTGGGCGTTCCTGAAACGGTGAGGGAAACCGTCTGGCCGATGCTGAAGCTGCCGGCGTTATAGATTTCGTAGCTGGTGCCGTTGCCGATGTCCTGCAGGCCCTGGTCGCTCAGCGATTGCCCGCTGGCGGTGACGCCCTCTGGCACCAAGACCGAAATCTGGGTGGTTTTGATGGTGAGCGGCTGGCTGAAGGCGAGCGTATTGTTGGTATAGGGCAGTTGGAAGGCGAAGACCAGTTGGTATTGCTGGTTACTGGGCGGTACCGGCTGCGTATCTCCGAAGCCGTCCACCGTTTGGACGTACCGCTGCCCCAGTTGACCCTGCTCGAACTGCAAGCTTGAGAAATCCTGCGGTAACGAGATGCGCACAATCGGATCGTTTTTGTTGGCTGCGATGACCGTCTTCGTGGTGGGATTGCTGATGATGTAGAACTCCACCACCTGCGCCACGTTGGGCGTGGAGAAATCGAAGAGCAGGTGAACCTGGTCGGCTACCAATCCGGAAAGATCGGTGGTCGTCTCGTAGATGGTCACGGGCAGGCTGTATTGCGTCGTCGAGGCATCGATCATGGCCGGGTCGGAATCGTAGGTGGTGCCGTCGTAGTCTACCGAGGCGAAGTAGGCGCGTCCGACTACCAGCGGCAGGTTGCCAAAGCTGTACGAGCCGTCCGGCTGGACGTTCTGCTCCTGGGTGTAGACTTCATTGAACTGGCTGTTGGTCACGTCATGGTCGTAGCCGTGCAGCGTAACTTTCAACCCGTTGGGAACGTTGCCGCCCGACCCGTTGGTGATCTTGCCAGTGACGGTGCCCATGATCGTGCCCGGTGTGCCTGTCGCGGCGGCGCCGTTTCCTGTAGGCGTGAACTCTGCCAGCGCGGTAGCGTCCGAAGCCGGGAGTGTGGCGTTGGCGCTTACAGCGGGGGAAGCGGCTGGTGATTCGGTCGCTGAAGATCCGCTTGTCGGCAGCGGAGAGGCGGTCGGTGCGACGGCAGCCTCTTCAGGCGCGTAAGTCAGAGTGCGCATGTAAGCTGCCACGGCGAATGTGTCCGCTTCGCTCAGCGAAGACATGGCCGGCATTTTACCGGCGCCTTTTTGGATGAAATTAAAAATGTCGTTCATGCTGAGCTTGGCCATGGCGGCCTGATCCGTCAGGTCGGCGTTCTTGGCGAGTTTGCCGTCGTCGCCGTGGCATTTGGCGCAGTTGGCCTGGTAGATCTGTTTGCCTTGCGCCAATTGGTCGGAGGTGGTGCTCAGGCTGAGCGCGTAGGAGACGACATCCCAGCGGTCCTGGTCGCTCAAGCTGTCGCTGAAGGGCGGCATGAAGTTCTGCATGTCCCCTTGTGTGACGGTTACGAACCAATCGGCGGGCGCCGAGGCGTGTCCCAACTCGGTGCTGCCCAGCGCTGCCGGCTTGTTTTGAAGCTGGGAGGCCATCGGGCCGTCCCCTTGCCCGCTGGTGCCGTGGCAGGGCGCGCAGTTTTGGTTGTAGATCGTCGCACCGTTTGCGAGCGAGGGCGGCGTCTGTGGGAAAAGCGGCCCCATGGTGGGGGGCGGGGTTGGCGACACGTAATCCGGCGGCGGGGTGACGTCTTCTGCCAGGGAGATACAGCCCGTCAACAGCAGCGCCAGCAAAGAGAAAGCGAGCAGGCTTTTTAGGAATTTTGGGGCAAACGGCAAGACGTGCGTCTCATCTCGCCGGGAAGCGCTTCTTGCGCGAGTTCGCAACGAACCGACAGCGTGGATACGGAATTTCATGCAGAGTCCTCTTACTTGATGGGGTTGCCGCAGTGCGGGCAGAAATGATCAGAACGCAGGACGGGTTTCCCGCATTTCGGGCAAAAGCCCCCCGTTTTTTCCTTCTGTGCGGCGCGGCGCGCAGCGATCAGCGCTTCGAAATCGTCGTCTGAAAGCGGCGCGTCGTCCTTATGTTGGGCGGCAGCGTCCACGCGGCGTGCAGCGATGACGGCCTCAATACGACTCTCCACGTCGGCGTCAGAAGCTGCCTGTGGCTGAAAGGTGTCGAGACGGCGTAACACGTTGGCGGCCTGTTGCATCAGGTCGGCGCGCATGCGGGGATAATCATTGTCGGGGATTTTGCCGAGGGTATGATCGAAATCGAGGTCTTGTAAGGCGGAGAGCAGGCGGTCACGTTCGGCCAAAAGCGAGGAAAGCTCTTGTTCCTCGGCGGAGACCACCGTCATCCGGTGGCGATCAACGAAGGGGCTGCTGATAAACAGTCCGATCAGGAGCAGGGTAGCCAATAGCAGAAAAACAGCACCAAGGTCCATGCTTTATTCCTTCACCAGGGGGTCGATAATGGACTGGATTTGCTGGTCAGACGTGAACGGCCCAATCTGAACGTTGCGCAGTACGCCTTTTTTGTCGATAATGTACGTCTCTGGCACGCCACGGATGCGGAAAATTTGCGAGATGCGTGTGCCCAGGTCGGGGCCGCTGGCGTAGCTGATGTCGTATTTTTGCAGGAAGGCCATGGCATCAGACTCGACATCGAGGTAATCGACTCCCAGGAAGACGACCTGGTCGTTGGGCTTGTACGACTCCCAGGCTGATTCCATGGCCGGGGCTTCCTGTTCGCAAGGCACGCACCACGAAGCCCAGAAGTTGACCACCACCACTTTGCCGCGCAGCGAGGTCAGGGAGACCTGATTCTGGTTGGCGCGGGTATAGCCGTTGAACAGGCTCAGGGTGAAATCGGGAATGGTATCCCCGACCCGCAACTGCCCCTGTTGGGAGCGTTTAAGCCCGAACGCCAGGATGGCAAGCAGGACAACCAGTCCACCCCAGATCAGCACCTGCACCCAAATTGGTAGGCCGCGTCGGGGCGTAGGTGTTGTGTTTGTTTCTTCTTGCATCGAACTTCTCCTCGATGAACAATTGGTTCCTGGAATCTCTAGCGTACAGCGTTCCCACACTTCCCAGGAACCGGACTATTCCCGTTTTTTGAGTTCTTCTTCCACGCGCCTCATGTAGTCATCTTCATCGGCCACAGGGGGCGTTGACGGAGCCGCCTCGGCACTTGCCGACGATGGAGCAGGTTTCCGCATGGATTGAAGGGTACGGTACAGGATGAAAATACCGAGCAGCACCAGCACCGGCGGAACGATATAGAACCAGTTCCAGCCTTGTACGGGCGGTTCATCCAGCACGCGCGCGCCGTACTGCTGGACGAAGTATTGCTTGATCTGGTCGTCTGTCCAACCGTCGGCGAGTTTTTGACGAATCAATTCCCGCCATTGCGCGCAAGCCTGCGTTGGGCAAACATCGAGCGGGGTGTTCTCACACACCGGGCAATAAAGCTGCTTGGCAACACGGTTGACATCGTTGTCTGAGGGGGGAGGCGTGGATTGTTGCGCCGCTGCGGGTCCCACCCAAAGGACAGAAAAGAGCATCACAAAAAAAAGGGTCCAAGCGTACCGTTTCATCAACTAACTCCGCACGCCGGTTGAAGTCCCCATCTCCAACCGGCGCCAAGCGTTCTGCTAATCTGCCGCGCCGGGTTGGTAAGCCGCCTGGGCGCGACGAATGCGCGCCGGAACGACTTCTGGCTCTTTATCCGGCCAGGCAGCGACAAGCGAACCGACGATCAACAACAGGCAACCCGTCCATAGCCAACTCACCAGCGGGTTGTGATAGACTTTGAAGGTGGCGCCCGTCGAAAGGATCGGCTGCCAATCCACCAGGATGACATACAGGTCGTCTTGCATGGTGCTGCGCAATCCGGGAATGGTCATGGGTTGCTGGGAGGCGTAGTAATAGTCGCGGCGTGGGTAAAGTTCAGTGATGAATTGGCCGTTTTTGTACACGTCCACGACCGCGCGGGCGATGTTGACATCGGGATTGGCGGCGTTGGGCGAATCCCAGATCGCCAAGTCCTTGTATGTCACCGTATACCCGTCGATGTTCAAGGATTGACCTTGCGCAATCGAACCTTGTGTCTCGGTCTGGAAGAATGTGATGCCGATGACACCCAACGCCATCAGGACGATGGCCAGATGCACCAGGTAGCCGCCGTAGCGTCGCCGGTTGCGTCCGGCCAGGTTCCAAAGCGCCAGGAAGAAGTTTTCCTTGGTTGCCTTGGAGCGGGCGCGGGCGGCGCGCCAGAATTCATAAACGGTGATCGAAAATGTCAGGAAAACCAGGAAAAAGCCCAGCAGTGCGCCGGGGTTGTGGTATCCAAAGAAATACATGGCGGCCAGCCCGATCACGGCTACGATGGTCGGTTTCCAGATGGCGCGTCCAAGCGTCTTGAGCGTCGAGTGCCCCCAAGCCGAGAGCGGCGCGATGCCCATCAAGAGCACCAACGCAGCAAAAAGCGGCCCCGTGGCTCTGTCGTAGAACGGCGGCCCGACGGTGATTTGTTGGCCTGTGAATATTTCCGAAACAATTGGGAAGATGACACCCCAGAAGCAGATGACCAGGATGCTGATAAAAAGCAAATTGTTGAGCAGGAAGAGCGATTCGCGCGAGAGCAGGGAGGTCATTTGCGCTTCGGAACGCAAGTCGGCCCAGCGGTAAATCAGCAAAACGACCGAAATGATGAACGTGGCGGCAATGAAGATGAAGAATGGGAGGCCAATGTCACTTTGGGCAAAGGCGTGCACCGATGAGAGGATGCCGGAGCGCGTCAGGAAGGTGCCAAAGATGACCAGAGAATACGTCAGGATGATCAGGATCATATTCCAGTGCTTGAGCATGCCACGTTTTTCCTGGATCATGACCGAGTGCAGGAAAGCCGTCCCGACGAACCAGGGCATGGCGGCGGCAATTTCCACCGGGTCCCAGCCCCAGAAACCGCCCCAGCCGAGCACATCGTAGGCCCAGCGCATGCCGAGCACCAATCCGCAGGAGAGGAATAACCAGGCGACGATGGCCCAGCGCCGGGTGATGCGAATCCAGCGGTCGTCGGTGCGGCCTGTTGCCAGGGCTGCGATGGCAAACGCAAAGGGAATGACAAACGAGACGAAGCCGAGATAAAGCATCGGGGGGTGGATGATCATGCCGGGATGACGCAGTAATGGGTTGAGTCCGGTCCCGTCCACGGGAGTATAGGCGACCGCGCCGGCGGGCGCCACCATCGACGCGACCACGTTTCCGCTGACCGTCTGCCAGAAGCGGGCAAAGGGGTTTTCGTAGAAGATGGTCAGACTGAGGAAGAACGCCAGCGTGGTGCTACATACTACGATAACCCAGGGAAGGAACTCGCGGTCGCGATCCCATTTGCGCAGGGTGACCATGGTGGCAAAGGCAGACATGAGAAGCGACCAGAAAACCAGCGACCCGGCCTGCCCGCCCCATAAAGCCGTTACTTTGAGGTACAACGGCATACTGCGGCTGGTCACTTCGTAGACGAATTGGATTTCGAAATGATTCGTTATCAATAAATAGATGAGGCTAAACGCTGCCACGGCTACCAGTGGGAAGGTCAGTGTCATGGCGTGGCGTGCGCTCTCCACCCATTGCTGCGATTTGGCGTAATGGCCGTAAAGCGCAGCGAAAACAGCATACAGCGCTACGAAAAAGACAATGATCAGTACGCCGTAACCGAATTGAGCTACCATCAAAACTCTCCTTCATTCAAGAAGAAACGACTTCCGCAAGAACCAACCCGGAAGCCGCTCTCTCGTTCCTTAGTTTCCCTGCACCTGCTGCGGGACCGCATCCTGATATTTGGATGGACATTTGAGCAGCAACTCGTCGGCGTAGAATACGCCGTCGTTTCCTACGTGCCCGGTCATGATTGCCTGGGCTTCGTTGCGCATCATATCCGGCTTGGGGCCGTTGTAGACGACCTCCAGGTGCGTTCGATTGGGGTCGACGACTGCCTGATGCAGCGCTGCAGCCAAGCCGCCTTGCTGCGCAATCAGGTTGTTGTCAGCGGGAACGTCGGCGACCGTGAATTTCAGGGTCAGGGTTTTGGCATCGTAAGAAATTGTGTCGCCGATAATTGCGCCAGAAACGCGCACATTTTGCCCGGTAATGTCCGGGCCTTTCCCTTTTAATTCATCCACAGTCATGAAGTATTGTGCGCTTGCCTGCGTCGATGAAACGACCAGATAGATGACGGCGGCCAGAATGAGAGCGCCGCCGAAAATGAATTTAAAACGTGGAGATTTGAGCATCAAGGCCTCCTGGGGTATTCGAACAATCCTATTGACAATTCTACATATCTAGATTAAGACAGGCTGAAAACGGTTGCGATAACCGTATGATAAATGTCATAAATATACACCTACTTTGTCTTAATCGATGGCTTTTGTCTGATTTGCTTTGAAATTTAGCGCGATTGAACTTAGAGTTGTTTTTTTTTTTGTTGGCAAATCCGAAATTGTTTTGTGCCCAGTTCCATTCTAATGTAATCCAGAGCGAGTTACTCGAAAAACATGACATTCATCGCCGAATTCGCTGATTAACCTTCATTTTCGAGTTAAAATGCCTGGGTATATAATGCCCTGAGTATACGGAATTATGCCAAGTTTATCCGATTTTTGGCGTTATATACTCGAACAGACATAGGGTTTTCCGAGATTACTCCTTTGCAGGAGACATCAAAGAACCCGTACATAGGAGAATGCGATGAGCATGAAAATCTTGAGAGGAGGCCGCCTGGTTTGGGCTCTTTTGTTGTTCTTTGGCCTAATCCTGGTTGTACTTGCTGCCAGCCTGAATGTCCGCCCCGCGACAGCGGCCCCTGTCGCGCAAGGGACAGCCTCTACTCCATCCAATGAGACCTGCCTGGCCTGTCACAACCAACCGGGTATGCGTGTGACGCTCGACAGTGGCGAGACTCTCTCCTTGCACATTGATGCGAATGCATTTAACGACAGCGTCCATGGTCAGAACGAAGTAGCCTGTGTTGCCTGCCACACCGATATCACCGGATATCCTCACCCACAGCGCAGTGCGCAAACGTTGCGGGAGGTTGCCATTCAGTATAGTGCGTCCTGTAAGCAATGCCATGGTGCCATGGCTGACCAAGAAGCGCAGGGTGTACACCAGAAAGCGCTTGAGGCCGGTAACACCAATTCTGCCGTGTGTTCTGACTGCCACAATCCGCACACGCAGAAACCCGTGGCAGAGATGACCCACACCGATGTGGTCAACATCTGCGCGCGTTGTCACAATTCCATTTACGATACCTACAAAACCAGTGTCCACGGTGCGGCGCTCGTCAATGACGGGAATACTGACGTGCCCACCTGCGTCGATTGTCATGGCAACCATGCGATTCAAGACCCCACCACGGCGGCCTTTCGCAACCAATCGCCACAGCTGTGCGATAAATGCCACACTGATGCAGCCATGATGAGCAAATATAATATTTCGACCAATGTCGCCAGTACCTACCTGGATGATTTCCACGGTAAGACGGTGTCTCTGGTTGAAACCATTTCGCCGAACCAGCCCACGAATAAAGCGGTATGCATCGACTGTCACGGGTCCCACGATGTGGTAAATGTGGATGATCCGCAACTGGGCATTTCCATGAAGCAAAACCTGTTGCCCAAGTGCCAGAGTTGCCATCCCGATGCCAGCCAGAACTTTACCGATGCCTGGTTGAACCATACCACGCCCAGCCCCCAGAAATACGCGCTGGTCTACTATGTCAACCTGTTTTATAACATTATGATCCCGCTCATCATCGGCGGCATGTTGCTCTTCGTCATCACCGATTTCATTCGCCGACGGATCGAGAATCGTAAAGGAGGGACGCACTAATGTCTGAGACTACCCGCACGTACAAACGTTTTTCGTTGCCTCAGCGCCTCTCTCACCTGTTCTATTTGCTTTCCTTTATCACGCTGGCTACCACCGGTTTGCCGCAGAAATATCCATCGAACGGCTTTTCGGTATTCGTCATCCGGACTCTGGGCGGCATCGAGACGGTGCGTACCATTCACCATACAGCCGCCGTTATCCTGATCCTGGTCAGCCTTTTTCACCTGCTCCACCTGGGCGAGGGCCTGTATGTCAAGCACGTGCGCCCGACGATATTGCCGACCCTGCAAGACGCCAAAGATGCGCTCCAGGCCTTCCTGTACAACCTGGGCTTTGCCCGCCAGCGTCCACAGATGGGGCACTTTACCTTTGAAGAAAAGGCCGAATATTGGGCGCTCGTCTGGGGCACCGTCATCATGATCCTGACGGGTTTCATCATGTGGAATCCGATCTTCGTCACCCGGTTTGTCGATGGTCAGATCGTGGCTGCGGCCAAAGCCGCTCACGGCGCTGAAGCCGTGCTGGCGGTGTTGGCGATCATCGTCTGGCACTTCTACGGCGTATTCATCAAGCGTTTGAATAAGTCTATGTTTACGGGCAAAATATCGGAAGATGAGATGCTCGATGAGCATCCGCTCGAACTGGCCGACATCAAGGCCGGTATGGCCGAACGACCCGTAGACCCCGTCAAGCTGAAGAAGCGCCAGCAGATTTTCTACCCCGTTGCTGTGGTGGTGGGACTGGTGATGCTCTACGGTGTGTATGCTTTTGTCACCATGGAGCAGACAGCTTTGCCGGTGCCTCCCAACCCGATGGCGAACGTGGTGGCCTATTCTCCGCAAACGCCCACTCCGCTTCCGGTGTTGACGCCTACGCCCACGCCCACAGCGACGTCGGCTCCGGCAGCATCTTCCTCGCAGGGCACGCCGGCCCCCACCAGCGGCGTGGTGCTGACGTATAAGGCTTTTGCCGGGCCACTCTTCCAGCAGAAATGCGGCGCCTGTCACGGAACCAACGGTCAGGGCGGCCTGACGCTGACCACTTTCGGTGGGGCGATGCAAGGCGGTGTTAACGGTCGGGTCATCTTGCCGGGAGACCCTTATGGCAGCCTCCTGGTGCAGATCCAGACCACCGGGGGGCATCCCGGCCAACTCAGCCCGGACGAACTATCCCAGATCATCAAGTGGATCGCCAACGGCGTCCCGGAACAATAGAAAAGCTCTCGCTAAAACAAAAGGACGCCTGCGCAAGGCGTCCTTTTTGATTCCCAAAGGTCAAATTGTTCAGGCAGGCAGGCCTTTCTTGGCCGCAGGTTGCGAGGCCGCAGGAACGGTCTCGTGTACATGTTCCTCGCTTGCAACGTAGGTGTGATCGACCACGTGCAGGTAACGGACGCCCAGTGAGAACAACATCAACCCGTAAGCGATAATCCCCAGGCTGGCGACCCATTCGATCAGCGAGGGTTGATAAGTAGTGTAGCTCACGCTGAGTTGGCCGGGCAGGTACGAGACCAAGACCATCAGCCCCGACAGGTTGGTGTCCCAGCGATAAGCGATGACGCCACACACCACCAGTGCCAGGGCCAGCATGCGCCAGAAAGGCTGACGGCGTGTCTTTGAAGTCAACAATAACACCAATGGCAAGGCCGCGCCGAGCAGCAACTCCAGGAACCAGAAGTTGAAGGAGAGCGTTCCGCTGGTGAGTAGTTGCAGGCCTTCACTTCGTCCGGGTTGGTAGGTGTAGTTCATCGCCAGCACGTCCCAACTTCGGAAGTAGAGATAACCCACCAGCAGCCAGCCGACGAACTTTGCCAGCTTCTCCAACAACTCGTCTTTGACGATGGCGCGTTTGGTCAGGCGCGCCGCCAGCATCGAAGCCAGAACCGTCAACGAGGTGCCGCCGACGATGGCCGAGAAAATGTACTGTACCGATAGCCCTGGCCGGAACCACAGCGGACGTGACTTGATGACAGCGTAGACGGCCCCCAACGAAGACTGGTGTAGCATAGACAGGCATAGACCGGCGATTGCTAAGTATGGGGCGAGTATATGTGCCCGTTCGAGCAGGCTGGCTATCTGTGGAAAGTGTTGGCGCAGCCAGGACCAGGTTCCCAAAATTGGGAGCGCCTCGATCATCAATACCGTCAGGTAGAGCATGACGCACATCGTTACTTCCCACAATACCGAGTGTTCGTTCCAAAAGACGAGAGGGTGCCAGAAGCGGTCAGGACGGCCCAGGTCGAGTAGTAAGGCCAGCGTTGCCATGGTGTAGCCCCCCAGGCCGATAAAGGTTGCAGTGCGGGCTACGGGTTGATATTCTTTCAGGCCTACCAGGTAGACGCCCGCACACAGGAAGAACGCGCCGCCGGCCAGGGCGATGGCGGCCATGTCGATGGTAATCCACAGGCCCCAGGGAACCAGGTCTGTCAGATTGGTGAGCGATAGCCCTTTCCAGAAGACCAGCAGCCCGCTGACCAGCCCGGCGAGCAGGAAAATGCTCAACAGGCTGACCCACCTGCCCCAGGCGGAGGTGAGGAAAGCTTTGACGTTCAATACGATCCTGTTCTTTTTCATCTCAAGCCTCCTGCTTTTCAGGGGGTAGATAATGAATATGGGGACCGGTGCCCAGGTCCTCCCGCAGCCGGAAATGCGGATTGTCGCGCAGCAGTTGGTTGACGTTGGAGTTCGGGTCGTTCAGGTCGCCGAAGATGCGTGCCTTCGTCGGACAGGCTACCACGCAAGCGGGGGTTGCGTCTGCATCCACGCCGGGTTGCAATCCCAGCGACAGGCCCCGGTCGATGCGTTCGTAACAGAAAGCGCATTTTTCGGGAACGCCGCGCGGACGGCGCGCCACTTCCGGTTCGCCCCAGGCCGGCACGGCGGGATTCGGCCCCTCGAATTTCTTCCAGTTGAACGAGCGCGCGCCGTACGGACAAGCCACCTCGCAGTAGCGACAGCCAATGCAGCGGTCGTAATCGATCATGACAATGCCATCGGGGCGGGCGTAACTGGCCCCCACCGGGCAGACATCCACGCAAGGGGCATCGCTGCATTGCATGCACGGGCGCGGCAGATAGACTTTCTCCCCGTTCACCTCGCCATCCTCCAGCACGGGATTCCAGGTGATGTACGGTGGAATGTCGTTGTGAGCGCGACAGGTCAACACGCAATAGCCGCAGCCGGTGCACTTGCTCTGGTCGATGACCATGGCCCATTGGTGAGCGCCTGGCGCGGGCTCGGCTGCTGAGGCCTTGTTCTGGTGCATGACCTGCAGACCGGTTAGCGTGACAGCGCCTACTGCAGTGACCTTGAGTACATCGCGACGGTTGAGTTTACGATTCGTCATCCTGGTCTCCTTTGCTCACGCTGTGATAGGCCTTTTCCAACCAGGGCGCCAATACCATGCCACCTGCCAGGCCTAGCAGTCCGGCCACGGTTGCGAATCCAAGCGGGCTGACCGGCGCAGGCTGCGAGGAAGTTGGCGGAATTGGCGTCGCCACCGGAGTCGGTTCCATGGTGGGCGTTCCGCCGAGTTCTTCGGCTTTGATGGCGGCGGCGGCCACAGCTTCGCCGGGCGCATGCATCTGGTCTGAGTGACATTGGATACAGGTATCCAGCGAGGGCACGAAACTGTGATCGGGCACCTGGTGCAGGGCTGCGAAATCATCGCTGGGCTCACTGGTCGCATTGGCGTTGAAGCCCAGGTGGCAGTTGACACACGTCACGCCCGCCTTGGCATGGGTGGAAAGCGGAAAGTTCTGCATGGCGTCTTTGTGACAGGTCATGCACAGCGCCGACGCATCTTTGTTGGCGCCGGTTCCCGTCATCTTCAAACCGGCGGTGTGCGGGTCGTGACAGACTGTGCAGGTCATGCCGCGCTGATAATGTGCGCTGGACTGCCAGCCTGCCGTGTTGAACGTCGGATCGGTGTGGCAGCGCGCGCACGATGCGGTGGATGTGTCGACGGGCATCGGGTCGACGGGGTGGTTGGGCGGAACGGGGCTATGGCAGGCCTGGCACGCCACGCTGTCTGACTCCGACTTGCCCGTTGCCGGGTCGTACCCGGTCGAATGGCAAACCAGGCAGGCGCCGGGTTTGCCCTGGGCCAGCCAGAGTTTTTGGAATGTGTCTGAGACCATGGATTGCCCGTGTGGGCCGTTCTGCCAGGAGTCATGAACGTTCGTGTGGCAGACGCCACAATCCATGTTTTGTGTAGTCCCCGGCGCACCCGGTGTAGCCGTGGAAGTTACGTCGGGTTGCGGAGATTGCGCGCCGGCCACTGCCAGACTGATTCCGGCGGTGACCAGCGCGATGATCAACGCGATCAGAAAACGTTTTATCTTCGTCATCATGCATTCTCCTTACAATGTAGGGTGTGCTGGAACCGGCGCGGCGCGGAAGACTTCGCAGGTTAGGCAGGCCTCCTTCAAATACCCATTGCTTTTGCGAAACACCTGCCAACAGGGTACATCGGCATTCGTCGCGGGGCACTTTGACATTTGCTCCAGTGAGCAGCCCTTTTGCTCCCAACAAGGTTGTTGGTTGTATGTTCCAATGGGATGGGAACGGGTCTGCTGCGCTTCTGCTTGCCAGCGACGGTCGAGTTTGCCAAGCAGCCAGACCAAGCCAATCGTGGCCAGCAGGGGAACGCCCAGCCGGAGTAAAAATCCAATTAAGACAGCCAGAAATTCGTTCATGAGACTCTCCTCTCAGTGTGAGTCTTGTTTCGACATGTGCCGTGTGAGCAACTCCCCCAGGCTCAAAACGAGTCCGATGGGGAGCAAAATGCGGAAGAAAAGGATGGTCAGGACAACCAATGCGGTGGACATTCTTGCCTCTTTTCTGATTTGGTTCACTCTCAGTGTAGGACGCCCGCCGCGGGAAGACAATTCGTCCCGCACCCGATCTTTTTCTACCGGGCTCCCCCCATGCGGCTCCCGTTTGGATCGGGAATCCACCCCAGGGCGTATGGGGCAAATACCCCATAAAACACAACCGGCGAGGGTCACTTTGCAAAATGATCCTCGCCGGTTGTGTGATCCGACTTCGACTAACTTGTTCGCTTTAGCGGATGGTGAATTCGGAGAAATGGGAAACTACGGCTGAATGATACCCTTACGGATGGCATAACGCACCAACTCGGCGCGTGAATGCAGGTTGAGCTTGCGCATGATATTCTCGCGGTGACGTTCCACCGTTTTGGGGCTGATGACTAGCGCCTGGGCAATCTCTGGGTTGGTCGAGCCCTCTGCCAGGTATGTCAATACTTCCTGCTCGCGTTCCGTCAACACATTTCCGGCTGGATTGCCTTCCTGGTGGGGTTGGCCCAGATAATCCCGCACCAGGAGCTTGGCCAGTGATGGGTAGAGATACACTTCCCCCTGCGCTGCTGTACGGATGGCGGTGAGCAGCTCTTCGGGCGCAGCCCGCTTGGGCACGTAGCCGCTGGCTCCCACCTCCAACATTTTGAAGAAATACTCCTGGTCTTCATGAATGGTGAGCGCCACGATAGCTAACGATGGAAAACGCCGTTTGAGTTCGCGCGTCGCGTCGATACCCGACAGATCGGGTAGGCCAATATCCATCAAAACGACGTCCGGCTTGAGACGCTCGATGATTTGGAGCGCCTCCGCTGCCGATTGGGCCTCCCCCAGAATTTCGATGTCGGCTTCCTGCTCGAGCAGCATGCGTAGCCCCATGCGTACCACGGCATGATCGTCGACCAGAACCAAGTGGATTGTCATTGCTTTTCCTCCCGTGGGTGATACGGCACGCTCACGTCCACCAGCGTGCCGCGTCCCGATATTGAGGTGACGGCGCAGGTGCCACCCAACAAGGTGGCGCGTTCACGCATGCCGATCAACCCCAGCGAGACGCGCCCCTTGTTTTTTTGGACGGCCTGCGGGTCGAATCCCCGGCCATCATCTTTGATCGTCAGGTGTACATCCGCAGACCGACATTCCAGAGAGATCACAACGGTCGAGGCGCTGGCATGTTTGATGATGTTGTTGAGCGCCTCTTGTGTTACGCGGAACAGGGCAATTTTGACCGTCGGGTCCACATCACGCGCCTCTCCATCGAATTCCACGCTGATTTTCAAATGGGTGCGTTCTTGTACGGTGCCGGCGTACCAACGCAGCGCAGCCGGCAGTCCCAGGTCGTCCAGGTGCGAGGGCCGCAGGTCTGAGATAAGCCGCTGTAATTCCGTCAGCGAGTTGGCTGCCAGGCTTTCGAGTTGGCGCAGCGTCGTCACGGCCTGGTCGGAATTGCGGTGTTGGATGGTGTTCGATAGTCCCCGTAGCCCCAACCCGATGGCGGTCAACGATTGCCCCGTCTCGTCGTGCAAGTCACGGGCGATGCGTTGGCGCTCGGATTCCTGGGCTGCCACGACGCGCCGGAACAGTTCGCCGCGCAATTCCTCGCGTTCCTGCGCCTCGGCCAGACGCTCTGTTTGTAGAACGGCGATCTGGTGCTGGACTTCCACCTGGAAGGCGCGCAGGAAACGGATGACGAATAACGAGGCGATCACTGCCGCCGCCGCGCGAACCAGTTGGATGGGGATACCGACCACACTCAGGAACAAGTTCTCGTTCAGGATGGTGGAGGGCGGCAACGCCGTCTGGTGGACGAAGAACTGTCCGATCAATCCGTACCAGCCGAAGGCCACAGCAGCCCAAAGCGCGTCCTGTCCGAAGCGTACCAGCCCCGAGCGGCGGAAAGCCCGCTGTTGGTAGATCAACCCGACGGCGGCCAGCAGCGAGGCCGGGATGCCCAGTGAATAGCGTGTCCAGGTATCGACGACATCCCACAGGTCGGTAACCGAATAATTTCCTCGCAGCATCAACATGCCAAAGACCCACACGGCAACCAGCCCGATGGGAATCAACAGCATGACGCGCTGGTCGTCTTTGGTTTTGGCAATCAGGTAACTGCCGAAGGCCGCCAACGAAAGAAAGGAAAACGCCAGGATGACCAGCCGGAAGGCGTAGAATCCACCCCACTGTGTGAATTGCAAACCGAGAAGCGGCCCGATTCGTTCGACCATTTCCAGCCACTCGTGCGCTGCGTGCACCACGCCAAACACCCACAACGGCTGTAAGGCGTGTCGCAGGCGGGGGTCGGAGGAACGGTCCCCTTCCAGGGCAACGACCAGCCCCATACTGAAAAAGGCCAGTCCATAGAAAAAGTAGATCAGAATGAACCAGAAATCTGCCATTTGATCCTTTTAGGCCTTCAGGATTTTTGTCGATTCCCGAAGCCCTGTTCTTTTCCTCTGGTTGGCCTTTACGTGCTTGAAAACTGACGGCGCAAGCGCGCGTCTTTTCTTTTTAAGTCTCGTTTCTTCTTAGTTTCGCTCCACAGGCGCGACAAAAACGATCGCTGGCATGGGCACGTTTTCCGCATTGTGAACAGTAGATGTTCGTACTCTCGTTTTCGTCGTTGCCTTCTTCTTCCTCTTCATCCTCTACTGTGTGCCTTTTCCGTGACTTGCTGCGACTGCCGCTTCGCCCGGCCAGCCAGTACCAAAGCGCGCCGCCTACTACCAGGATAATGCCGATGATACCCAATATCCAGGGCAACCACTGATTCAAATCGAAGGCAGGTTGGTCGAGCGAACCGTTGCCACCCGGCTGGACGCTCAACGAGGAGGCGCTCAAGGTGTCATCGGATTTGTCGTAGCTGACGCTCACCTTGAAGTTTTCTCCGGCGGGCAGGTTCGAGAATGTGCCGGAGTGATACACGAAGCCATCTTTATCGGCCATGACGTTGGGCAGCGCAGGGTCAGAAGTGATGTTCTTGGCGTTGACGGCGTCTTGCAAGCGGACGGTCATATTGTCAACGGCATAATCACCCGGCCAGTTGAACACAAACTGACGGTGAATGCCCTGCTTTTGAAGCGGCGCGTAATATTCAATGTGATAGACGGCCTGGTCTGTCACATTGAACGTAACCACCGACCAATTGCCTTCGACGGTGGAAGGCTGGTGTTCGACATCTATCAGGGAGCCGTTTTGGTTCTCTGCCACCGCATGCAGGTCGGCATTGCTTGGAATGCGTAAACTGACTGCGACCGGCAGGGGAACGTCGTTGAGAGAAAAATCATAGATGACCAACACCGAAGGCTGATCGTATTCCGGCCAGAATTGCACATCAAGCGACGCAAATTTGATTGCTGTTTGTGCGTTGGCTTTGGCCGGCGCGAAGAACACCAGCGTCAGGAGGATTGCCACCACTAAGAGCTTACGCATCTACCAACCTCCAACCCGATCGATGTTGCAGGGAGGGTTTGTGAGTGTGTCCTTGGGCCCTCGTTTGCCTCCCGCGATATGCTGTAGTGAGAAGACAACCGGATGCGTGGAGTCGTTCTCCGGGTGCGTTTGATGTCGCGATTCATATCCCGTAGGGCGGTCTGAATTTGCACGATGCCACTGATCCATAATACAGAATCTTACCATGAACGGCCTGGGAGCATGTGTGCCATTTGGCACGAATTTGGATGAAATTTATCGCTCTGAATCAATCCCCGCTTGACGCAGAAGTTGCCACATCGTCCAGTTGAACGGCGTCGGCACACCGTTTTCTCGCCCGGCGCGTACCACGGCCCCGCAAATTGCGTCGATCTCAGTCGCGGCGCCGCGGCTGATGTCTTGCAGCATCGATGAACGATTGTGCGCCGTCTGCCGGGCGACGGCTTCCACGGCTTGTTGCGGATCGTCGAAAGCGAGTTGCACGCCCAACGCCCCGGCCACGGTTGCCGTCTCCTGCGCCAGAGCCGCCATCACACGGCGCGCGCCAGGGCGATTGAGCAGGTCGCCGTTCGGGATGCCCAACAGCGCCGTCAGCGGATTGATGGCCGCATTAATGACCAGCTTGCTCCATACCAGCGTGGTCGCATTGGGGACAGATTCCACCCGAAAGCCGGCTCCACGTAACAGAGCGGACAGCGCCTCCAGGCCGGGATGCGCTTCGAGCGAGAGCGGACCTTCCCCCCCGGCGCGACTCTGTCCGGGCGCGAGCAGAGTCGCCCCCAGGGAGGTTACACCCAGCGCCACGCGCGATGGTCCCAAGGCGGCGGCCAACGTCTCACGGTTGCCCAGTCCATTTTGCAAGCTGAGCGCCACTCCATCTTCCGCGAGGCAGGTAGCCAGTTGGGCGGCCACGCGTTCCGTTTGCCAGGCCTTGACCAATACCAGCGCCCGTTGCGCCCCGCGACAGGCCTGCGGATCGTCCGTGGCCCGTACTGTTGCGACAATTTCGCGCCCATCCAGCTCGGTCAGGCGCGTGCCGCGGGTGTTGAACGCCTGCAAAGCCTCCTGCCAGGTGCCCAGGAGAGTTACATCCACCCCGGAAGACGCCAGGCGCGCGGCGAACAACGTCGCCAGCGCGCCTGTCCCTGTGATCAAGAGTGTGGGTCTTTTCTCGCTCATTCGATCATTTTTTGCAGGTTTTCCCATTCCTGGTCAGGCATTTCGAAAGTATGTTCCGCTGCCGGGAACATGTGTCCCTGCACGTCGGCGATATAGGCGCTGAAGGCGCGTGCCATCTCTGCGTGCAGGTCAGCGTACTGTTTAACAAATTTAGGCGTGAAGCGGTCGAACAGGCCCAACAGGTCGTGCGCCACCAACACCTGCCCGTCGCAGCCCGCGCCTGCCCCAATACCGATGGTCGGGATGGACAGGCGCTTCGAGATCAGCGCCGCCAACCGCGCCGGTATCGACTCGATCACCAGCGCGAAGCAGCCCGACTCCTCGAGGATCATTGCATCTTCTATCAGGTGCCTGGCGGCGCGGGCGGTCTTGCCCTGGGCGCGGAATCCACCTAGTTGGTTGACGGACTGCGGCGTGAGGCCGATGTGGCCCATCACCGGGATTCCTGCGTTGACGATGGCGCGCACGGTCTCGGCGCGTTCACGCCCGCCCTCCAGCTTGACGGCGTCCATACCGGCTTCTTGCAGGAAGCGCCCGGCGTTGGTGAGCGCCTGCTCGACGGAGACCTGATAGGACATGAAAGGCATGTCGCCTACCAGCAGGGCGCTCTTGGCGCCACGTGCCACCGCCCGACAGTGATGTAACATATCTTCCATCGTCACAGGCAGGGTCGTCTCGTAGCCGAGCACCACCATGCCCAGCGAATCGCCGACCAGGATCATATCCATCCCGGCCTGATCCACGGCCAGCGCGGTTGGATAGTCGTACGCAGTAAGCATGGCGATGGCTTCGCCACGATCTTTCTTCTGGCGCAAGGCCAGCGTTGTCACTTTCTTTCTGGTAGAGACAGGGGCAGAAACAGTAAGTGTGGACATCGGTACCCTCCAGTTAAGGTAGGGGCCAGCCCAGGATTCGCGACATCTTTCCCCTTGCCGCACTGGACAGCCGTATTGAGGAATAAATGCCGTCACGTTCAGAACGATACGCGCGGTGGCTCTATTATACTCTTTCATTTTTGGCTCGTTGGGATTCATCGTGATAAAGGGACAGAAGTGGGGAAGGCTGTCCATTCCCCACAAATCTGTTTCATTTCCTGTTATTCCCGGAGGCCTCATCTTCCCCCCCTTTTGATTCTGTCCTATAATATTTTTATCGAACACCAACGCAGGGGCGCCTGCGATTCCTTTGGAAAGGAGAGCATATCATGCGACGTATCTTTGGATTTTTGATCGGCGTTTTCGTCGGCTGGCTGGTTGGGTCGACGCTTGCTCTGTTGTTTGCCCCACAAACCGGTACGGCATTGCGCGATGAGCTTCGCTCGCGGAGCTCCAGCGTTGCCGGAGAGATCAAGAGCGCGGCGGATCTCCGTCGCGCCGAACTGGAAAGCCGTTTGGCGGCTTTACGCGCGCCGCGTGCGCATCCGGCCGGAAAGTCTGCCACCCCTTCAGCCTGAACGACGGGGCATCAACTTCCCGTAAAACTCAGCCGCGCGCGCCATATTGCGCCTGTACTCGGCCCGCTCTGCGATTACCGCTGCATTTTCTTCGGCAGCCTGCCTTCGCAGGGCGGGTTCGTTTAATCCACGCAGAATGGCCGCGGCCCACGCCGAGGGGTCGCCAGGGTCGACCAGCAAACCATTCCGCCCAGAAGTGATCCATTCACGGATCGACTCAAGGTCGCTCGCTACCGGAAAACAGCCGCAGGCCATGCCCTCCAATAAAGAATTCGGCGTGCCGTCGTGAGTGGATGGCGAGACGACGACCTGCGCCGCACGGAACAGGTCTGCCATTCCGGCGTGATCCCGCGCCGGAAGCAGCTCCACCGCGCTGGCTACCCCCAGCCGCGCCAGCCTCCGGACGGCTTCGCCTTCCCCGGCCATAGACGCGCACGCGAAGCGCGCGTCGGGGCGTTCCTTGAGTACCAGCGGGATGGCATTGAAAAAGGTATCATTGCGCACGTAAGCCCGAAATCCACGCGGATTGAACACCAGTGGCGTTTCGACGAGGCTGCCGGGCGGGAAGAAGAGGTCGCTGCGCACGCCGCCGTTGCCGGGCGCCACCAGCGTCGGACGACCGGTTTGGAAGCCCCATTTTCGCGCCAGGCGCAGGTCGCGCTGGCAATCGGTATGCAGCGCATCGGCTACCTTGAGAGTCCATTGGGTGTAATGGCGCATGATCGGCGTGGACGGGGCGTGCAGGGTAAAGTCGTTGCCCCAGACCGAAACCAGCAAGGTGGCGGCCCCGTAGGCGTCTGCGGCCAGCATGCCTTCGTAGGGAATGCGCATGGCGTGGATGATGTCCGGTTGCACGCGCTCCAAAATACCGCGCAGGCGGCTTGCCGCGCGGGAAATCGTCACAGGGCCGAGCCATTGTCGGAGCGCGGTACGCAGGCGCAGGGTGGAGGCGCTCCATACGCCGCCGGAGCGGGAGGCGCCCGCAGCACGGGACTTTGCCCCGGAGAAGGCAACCGGCACCAGTTCCAGTCCTTTTAAATCCAGGGCAGGCTGGCAGGCAAACGTGGAGGCGAGGTGGACTTCATCGCCCCGCTCCACAAAATAGCGCATCCATTGGAGGGCGGTGGGGGAACGGCCATCGGCGACAAATAGGATTTTCATGCTGCCACTATACCAGAGAATCGCTGCGAAGTTGGTGCGTGGCCCTCCAAGATCCTCCGTTGCAGGAGGCTCCAAGGCTACATTTCAGACTTGTAGGGTATCGCTGATGAGTCTTCGTCGCGTAATGCTATAATGAAGGGGTATCCTCTCAAAATTAGCGGTCTGGAGACTGCATGACCAAAATCCGCGTACTGCTTGTGGAAGATAATCGGGATAACCAGGACATGATGCGTTTCCTGTTAGAGCGCGCGGGCTACCTGGTCTATACGGCAGATAATGGCGTCGAAGCCCTCCGGCGTGCTCGCGATATTCGTCCGGACGTGATTTTGATGGATTTGTCGCTGCCGGAACTAGATGGCTGGAGTGCTGCCCGCGAGCTCAGAGCAGACGAAGACCTGAAGGATATTCCACTCATCGCTGTTACAGCACACACTTTGCCCGGAGACCGCCGCAGAGCATTGGATGCGGGGTTCGATAGTTATATTTCCAAGCCGATCAACGTGCGTACGTTCGATAACATGGTTGCCAACGTGGTTGGTAAACGCAATCGTCTCCCATGAGCCCTAGTAGAACCAGTACCAAACCCAAAAAAGATGAAAACCCGTGGAGTTCCCCAGCCGTTATCGTTGCGATAATCGGTCTGGTGGGCACGCTGGTTACGCTTTATTTCAACTACTTACAATCGACCCGCCCGCTTGAACTGTCAGCTACCCAGACGGCGGAAACCCGTTTGTTGACCTCCTTTGTCTCCACTCCAACGCCCAGTTTGCTTCCCTTGACTCCAACGACCCGGTCGACGCCGATTCCGGCGACTCTGACGGCGAGCCCTTCTCCAACATCTACGCCCACGTACACTCCTGTTTCGCCCACAGTGCCTCCACCGACGCCCAACGGTTTGCAGTACTGCGTTGCCGCACGGACGAGTATCTATGTGCGTAGCGGGCCGGGGACGACCTATGGCGCAATTGGCGTCCTGACCTTGCAGGACTGTCTCTACCTGGACGGGCAGATCAGCGTGGATGATGTGGTCTGGCTGCATATTGCTGCCGGGCAGACGGATTATCCCGAACTCAATGGAGGTTGGGTGCGTTCGGATCTGGTGCGTCCGCAGGACTTTGACCAACTCCCGGCGTTGGTGTTGACGCCGACACCGACGCCCAGTATTACGCCCGAAGGATGAATTGAGTGGGGCCATTGAATTTGCCGTTTAAAGGCCAAACAAAAACGGGAGCGGCGTTGCGCCGCTCCCGTTTTTGTTCACGCTCTGACCAGATTTCTTAGCACGGTATGCAAGATACCGCCGTTGCGATAGTAATTAACCTCCACAGGCGTGTTCAGTAGCACCTGGGCCTGGAAGCTAAGAGTTGTGCCGTCCGGTTGGGTTGCCTGCACAGTAACGAACGCTTTGGGCGCCAAATTGTCTCCCAGCCCTTCGATGTCGAGGGCCTCATCGCCTTTCAAGCCGAGCGAGTCGATGTTCTGTCCGTCGGTGAAGCGCAGCGGCAGGATGCCCATGCCAATCAGGTTGGAGCGGTGGATGCGCTCGAACGACTCGGCGATGACCGCTTTGACGCCTTGCAGCATGGGGCCCTTGGCGGCCCAGTCACGACTGGAGCCGGTGCCATATTCTTTCCCGGCCAGTACCACAACCGGTGCGCCCGTTTCTTTATATTTCATCGCTGCATCGAAGATGTTCAGCTCTGCGCCGTCGGGTTGATGCTTCGTCCAGTTGCCTTCTTTTGGAGCCACCATCAGGTTCTTCAGGCGAATATTGGCGAAGGTGCCGCGCGCCATTACCAGGTCGTTGCCGCGACGTGAACCGTACGAGTTGAAATCGCGTGGCTGCACACCGCGTTCCTGCAAGTATTTGCCCGCCGGGCTATCGGCGGCGATGTTGCCTGCCGGGGAAATATGGTCGGTCGTAATCGAGTCGCCGAATACGCCCAACACGCGCGCACCGCGAATATCGGCGATGTGTGGCACCTCCAGCGTGAGCTCCTGAAAGAACGGCGGGTGGTGAATATACGTCGAAGCCTCGTCCCAGGCGTACAGGTCGCTGGACGTGACCTTGATCTCTTTCCACATCTCAGAGCCTTCGAAGACGCTCGCGTATTTGTCTGTAAACATCTGCGAGCGCACAGCCGTGGCGATGGTATCGCTGATCTCCCGTTGGCTGGGCCAGATGTCGCGCAGGTAGATAGCCTGGCCATCCGCGCCGGTTCCGAGTGGCTCGGAATCCAAGTCGATGTCGACGGTGCCGGCCAGCGCGTACGCCACAACCAGCGGCGGCGAAGCCAGAAAATTGGCCTTGACCAACGGATGGACACGCCCCTCGAAGTTGCGGTTGCCCGAAAGGACGGCTGCCGCGACGAGGTCGCTGCCGGTGACGGCTTTCGCCACCTCCCCCGGAAGAGGCCCGCTGTTACCGATACAGGTGGTGCACCCGTAGCCGACCACATTAAAGCCTAGCTTGGCCAGTGGGTTGAGCAAATCGGCCTGTTTAAGGTACTCCGTCACCACGCGTGAACCGGGCGCAAGACTGGTCTTGACGTAAGGCCTGACTCTTAAACCCTTCTCCAGGGCTTTCCGGGCGACCAGCCCGGCGGCTACCATCACCGACGGATTGGACGTGTTGGTGCAGGAGGTGATGGCCGCGATGACCACCGCGCCATGCTTCATTTTCATCGAGCCGCCGTTCGTGCCGAAGGTGGCTTCGGTCTTGAGCGCTTCGGGCGTCAGGGCAAAGCCGCGTTCCTTCACCGGCGCAGAAAGTGTCTTCTGGAAGGTTTCCTTCAGCGCCGACATCGGCACGCGGTCCTGCGGGCGTTTTGGCCCCGCCAGCGAGGGAACCACGTCGCCCAGGTCCAGTTCGAGCGTGTCGGTGAATTCCGGATCGGGGGTATTCTCGTCGCGGAACAGGCCCTGGGCGCGGCAATACGCTTCGGTACGCGCAATTACCTCGTCGGGGCGCCCGGTCAGGCGCATATAGCGCAAGGTCTCTTTATCGACCGGGAAAAAGCCCATGGTCGCACCGTATTCGGGGGACATGTTGGCGATCGTGGCGCGGTCGGGCAGAGCCATCGAGTCGAGGCCGGGGCCGAAGAACTCGACGAATTTATCCACCACGCCTTTCGCGCGCAGCATCTGGGTGACGGTCAAAACCAGGTCGGTGGCAGTCACGCCGTCGCGCAGCTTACCGTGCAGTTTGAAGCCGATCACGTCTGGCAGCAGCATGTCCATGGGCTGGCCGAGTATCACGGCTTCGGCTTCGATACCGCCGACACCCCAACCGAGCACGCCCAGGCCGTTGATCATGGTAGTGTGCGAGTCGGTGCCCACCAGACTGTCGGGGAAAGCCAGAGTCTGGCCCTCGTCCGTTTTGGTGCGCACGACTTCGGCCAGGTATTCCAGGTTGACCTGGTGCACGATGCCGGTCATGGGCGGCACGACGCGGAAGTTGCTGAAGGCTTGCTGGCCCCATTTCAAGAATTCATAACGTTCACGGTTGCGCTGGAATTCGATTTCTGTATTGCGTTGCAAGGCGTCCACGCTGGCGAAGAAGTCCACTTGCACCGAATGGTCGATGACCAGATCGACCGGCACCAGGGGGTTGATTCGTTTGGGGTCGCCACCCAGGCGGGCGACAGCCGAACGCATGGCGGCCAGATCGACCACAGCTGGGACGCCGGTGAAATCCTGCATGACCACGCGGGCCGGCAGGAAGGGGATGCCCACTCTCCCTGCCGCGGGGGGTGCGGGCGTCCAGGCGGCGATGTTCTTGACGTCTTCTTGCGTGATCTCGCTATCATTGCACTGGCGCAATGCTGCTTCGAGCATAATGCGGATCGAGAAAGGCAGTTTGCTGAGTTGGGTCAGTCCGGCCTTTTCGAGTGCATCGAGACGATAGATGACGTATTGTCTGTCCCCTGCTTTTAACACGTCACGTGCCTTGAAAAAATCCTGTGGCATAGTACGCTCCTTTGACGAGTTGTGCCCTCATCGCCTCCTGGCGGAGGCCCGATGGGGGAAAGCTCACCACAGAATCGCGAAGAACACAAAAGTGCGCTTTTGATGTCCTTGGGGGCTCTGTGGTGATGCTGACGGAAGGATGGGAAAAGCGCGCCTATCTGCGCGCAAATATCACCCGGTTTGATGCGTCCGGGCTGTCGTGGAATGCTTCGCCCGCTGGCGGTTGGGGCCTTTGGAAACGCGTCCGATCAAGCGGGTGCCGATTCTTTGCGATGCTTCCCGATGGACCGTTATTTTTTCAATTCTTTTGTGAGCGAATCGACGAGTTTCTTTTTATCCGAATCTGGCAGGAAGGAGACCCGCGCAGCCGCCAGAATGCGTTCTGCGAGCGTCTCTTTGGAAAGCTTCATTTCCTCGCAGGCGATGCGGTACTCGTTGCTAAGTGTAATTTGTGAGATGGATGGATCGTCCGTATTGAACGTTACGTTCAACCCGGCCTGGAGCATCTTCGGCATAGGATGGGCCGTGACGGATTCGACGACGCCGGTTTGATAATTGCTGGTCAGACAGACCTCGAAGGCGGTCATGCGGTCACGAGCCAAGGCCGTGGTGTATTCATCTTCGAGTACGCGCACGCCATGCCCGATTCGATCTGCGTTGAATTTCTCGATGGCCTCCCGTACGTTCTGCGCGCCGCCCCATTCGCCGGCGTGGATCGTTACGTGCAGGCCGGCCTGGTGGGCCTCCTTGAACAAAGACAGAAATGGTTTGGCCGGATATTCGGCCTCGTTTCCGGCCAAATCTACGCCGATGATGCCCTGCTCGATGTTGTCTGTCGCCAGCCAGATGACTTGTTCGGCCAACTCGACGGACTCGTGTCGATTTACCGAGGCGATCAGGCGCACATCGACCTTGTACTTTTTGGAAGCATCCTTGGTGCTCTGGCAGACCCATTGCATCACATCGTGAAGCGGAAAACGCTCGGCGCGGCTCAGGGCTACCGGTGTGAAACGCAGCTCCATGTAACGGATGTTATCTTTTGCGGCGTCTTCGATGGCCTCGCGCGTGATGCGGTCGATCACTTCGGGCGAGCGGTAGAACATGCGTAAGGTGTTGAACTTCGCCAGAAAATTCTCAAAGGTGAGCGGCTCTTCATCCTGCACCTGTACCAGGCGGCTAAGACGCACCACGCTGGCCGGGATGGTCATCCCGTGCTTGCGGGCTACATCGAGCATGGTTGGCAAGCGAAGCGAACCTTCCAGATGACGGTGAAGCTCCACCTTGGGAAGGCTGCGGTAGGGGTCGGAAGAAGAAAGAAAAGTATTTGCCAAGAAACGCCATCCAGGCTGTTATAGGTTTACAGTATGGCTCTAAGTATGGGCGGCGCCATCAATTGAAAGACCCTTAAGCTGTCTGTCAACGTTTTTTATGGCGCTTGCGTCCTGCTCTTGAAGAGGCGGTAGATTGCGCCTGTGGTTGTTCGGTTTCTATGGAGGGTTCAATGGCGGGCTCTGTAGTGCTCACCGGTCGCGGCAGATAGAGGAAAATGTGCCCGATAACACCCGCACGAATGTCGCGAAGCAACTCCTGGAACATTTCGGAGGCTTTGCTCTTATATTGTACCAGTGGGTCGCGTTGCGCGTAAGCCTCCAGACCAATGGAAACCCGTAAGGCCTCCACGCGCGTCAGGTAGTCCACCCATAGTTCTGAGATGGCGCCCAGCAGGACGTTGCGGTAGATTTCCGTCTGGCGGCGGTGCCCAAGCGCCTCTACCATCGCGGCACGCTGCTGTTCGTTCAGAGAAGACAGCGGGGCGTCGGGGGAGACGGACTCCAGGGCCTTGGATGCCTGACCAAAATCTGCAACGTGCGTGGCGCTCTGGGCCAGTTGGTTATATTCAAACTGGCCGTATCCGCTACGCAGCGTGGCCATAGCGTCTTGTAGGTGCTCAAGGACATCCAGTTCAACGTCCTCCGGTTTGCCATCGATGAGCATCTGGGCTGTCAGGTAAATATAGTTGAAGCGCTGGTAGTCCCGCGCCACCTGCCGGTGAGTCTTGGAGTCGAAATCCATACGGCGACCGCGCGCCAGGCGGGACAGTAAGACGACCATGCCGGCTTCGTCCATTTCGGTGACGTTTTTGCGCGCCAGAAGGTTATCCAACTCTTTGGGAATCTGACCGTTCTTCCCCGCCAGCCGTTCGAGGCGATTCTCAAGCATTTTCCTAGACAACTGAAGCATTTTGGTGGCCGCCTGATCCCAGCCCAGATGAGAAAGCTCTGCCTTATCTGGTAAGGACTCATTCAGGCGAAATTCGATGGTCGACACCAGACGCGAAACTGAGAGTTCGCTCAGTTGAGCGTCGACCATATCTTTGAGCGGTTCTTCGAGTTGCTCAGGGTCATTGACGAGCAATTTAACCTGCTCGTTGTTGAGGCGTAACGGCAGGTGGATCAGGCCTTGGAGTTCATCAATAAGTTCTTGCGGGCGGCGACGTTCTTCGCTGTCGCGTTGGGCTTCGATGAAGGTATCGATGGCATCAAAGCGTTCCTGCGCCTGAGTTTCCAGGCTGTCGGCAGTGCCGGCGATGGCAAGTTCGATGGCGCGCATGATATGCGTTTCTTCGGCCTGCACGGCGCGGCGGGCCACATCAAGCAGGGCGGCGCGTGGCTCGCCCTCGGCCTGCGACAGATCGTCGAGCAGCATGCGGTAGGTGAAGGATGGAAAGATTTTGTTGTCGCCATAGGCGAAGGACGGCTGGATCTGTTCGAGCCAGGCCAGGAGTTTCCAGGGACCTTCTTCGTCCTCCATGGCAGGCGGCACGCGCGCTGCTACTTCAGTGCGCAGCATTTCGGCGACATCCTCGGCCAGGTCGTCTTTCGACATGACGCGGTCGCGCTGAGAATAGACGATGGTGCGTTGTTTGTTGAGCACATCATCGTAGTCTAGCAGGTGTTTGCGGACGTCGAAATTGGAGCCTTCCACGCGGTGCTGCGATGACTCGATCAGGTTCGTGACCATGCGATTTTCGAGCGGGAATTCGTCGTCGAGGCGGAAGCGCTGCATCAGGTTGTCCACCTGATCGCCGCCGAATAGGCGCATCAGGTCGTCTTGCAACGAAAGGTAGAATCGCGATGAGCCAGGGTCTCCCTGGCGGGCGGAACGGCCACGCAACTGGTTGTCGATGCGTCGCGCATCGTGACGTTCGGAGCCAATGACGTGCAGACCGCCTAGTTCGCGCACGCGCTCCATATCTTCGAAGTATTGCAGGAAGAAACGCACCTCGGAGTCGTAGATTCCGAACTCCGCCGGGTCCATTTTGATGAGTGCCTGGCGTTGTTCTTCCAGGCGCATGTTGTAGGGATCGTACCCGGCGCGGCGCAGAACGCGGCTGACGGTGGCGATGATCTCGTCGGCCAACTCGCCGCCGAGTTTGATGTCGACGCCACGACCGGCCATGTTGGTGGCAATCGTCACTGCGCCAAAAGCGCCGGCGCCGGCGATGATCTGACTCTCTTCGGTGTGTTTGCGGGCATTCAAAACTTCGTGAGGCACGCCAGCTTGCAGAACAGCTTTTAAGCGAGCTTCGCTGCTGCTATCCAGCCGCAGAATAGTCAATAGCTTGGACAGATTATCCGGTTCTTCCGGATTGATTGAAGCCAGGTCGACCGATTTGGCGAACTGGCGCAGCGCGCTTGGCTCAAGTTCTTCGAGTGGTTTGGAGAGGGGCTGTAGTTCGGGATTGATGCGGCCATCCTCCTCGCGGTCGTTGTGTTCGAACCAGGCGCGGCGTAGGAGATGTACTTGCAGCAGACGGCGTATCGGTTCGGCATGCAAACGGTTGGACAGCCGTTCGGACGATTCGACCGAGGTCGTGCCCACCAGAATGGGGCGTCCGGCTACATGGTCACGGGTAATGGCCGTGATGAGTGAGCGGAGTTTGGCTTCCTCGGTGCGGTAGACCAGGTCGGGGTAGTCGGTGCGCCGCCAAAAAGCCGGGGTCTTCTGAGAGTCGTCACGGGAAGAATAATAAACAATCTCGTACCCGTCCTCGTCCTTTGACTTGACTTCCACCAACGGCGAATCGGGCCGCATGGCGTTGTATTCCAGGTTGGTTGGGATGGGCAACACATCCAGTTTGTAGATTTTGTCGAACTCTTCTGACTCGGTGACCGCTGTGCCGGTCATGCCGGCCAGTTTTTCGTACATGCGGAAATAGTTCTGTAGCGTGATGGTGGCGTAGGTGACGTTTTCGGGCTCGATCTTGACGCCTTCCTTGGCCTCGACAGCCTGGTGTAGGCCGTCGGACCAACGGCGACCGGGCATCAAACGCCCCGTATATTCGTCCACGATGATGACTTTTCCTCCCTGGACGAGGTAGTCTTTGTTGCGCTTGAAAACGTATTGCGCGCGCAAGGCTTGTTCCAGGTAGCCCGATAGACGGGCCTGTTCGGGTGTCACGTCTTCGGGACGGTCGGGGTCGCGCAACGGTTGACCAAGCAGTTGTTCGACATGCACCGTGCCCACTTCGGTCAGTGCGATGCCGCGATCTTTTTCGCTGACTTCGTAATCTTCGGGGTTGAGTTGGCGCACGAGTTGCGCCATTTGCGTGTAGTATTTCAGGTCGCCTTCCGCCGGTCCGGAGATGATCAACGGCGTGCGTGCTTCATCGATCAGGACGTTGTCCACTTCGTCGATGATGGCGAAATAGTGTCCGCGCTGGACCTTTTCTGCGGGCCGGTAGACCATGTTGTCGCGCAGGTAATCGAAGCCAAATTCGGAGTTGGTGCCGTAAGTGATGTCAGCTTGATACGCCAGACGGCGCTCAACCAGGCGTAGTTTGTCCTGGTCTTCGTGAGGCGACTCTTTGCTGGGATCGTACAGGAAGGCTTTCTTCCCGTTTTCTGTGGAGGCGGCCATCTGCAGGATCCCCACCGACAGTCCCAACAGGTCGAAAATGGGTCCCATCCAGCGTGCATCGCGGCGTGCCAGGTAGTCGTTGACGGTGATCAAATGGACGCCGCGGCCTGTGAGCGCGTTGAGATACAGCGGCAGCGTGGCGACGAGCGTTTTGCCTTCACCGGTGCGCATCTCGGCGATACGCCCGGAATGCAGCACGGTGCCGCCGATGATTTGTACGTCGTAATGGCGCAGCCCCAGGGTGCGCTTGGAGGCCTCGCGAACGGTGGCAAAAGCTTCGTAGAGAATATCGTCGAGCACATCCTGTTCGACGTCGCTGCGCTGCTCCTCATCTTCGATGCCTTCCAGGGCGCTGGCGATTTTAGCGCGGAATTCATCGGTTTTGGCGCGCAAGGCCTCGTTGTTGAGCTTCTCAAAGTCCGCTTCCAGGGCGTTGACGGCGTCGACGAAACCGCTTAATTTGCCAATTTCGCGTTTATGGGGGTTGCCCCCCACAATAGTCACAAATCGTTGCAGCATGGGTTCCCTTTCCGAAGGGGAAATTATAGCACAGGCCTTCCTGCACAAAAAAGAGTGGTTCTCTAGGATTTTTCGTGGATTGAACGGATAGTTGGGGTGGGGGGGGGGGGGGGGCGGGGGGGCCCCCCCCCCCCCACCCGCGGGGGGGGGGGGGGTGGCCTCCCCCCCACACCCCAACAATCCGTTTGGTCACGCTGATTCCCAAAGAGCCAAAAGAGTCACTTTGTGGGATTTTCTATTAATGAGGGGGGCAATGTGGGTGAGTCAGAAAACGTGTTTAATCGAGCTCTCGATCAATTCAAGCTTGTTGATTGAGCACATTCCGTGCGCGGGCGGCTTGTGCCTGGCGGTTCTGTAACAGGTTGAAACCGGAAATATAGAAGAAGCCCAACATTTCTCCTAGCGGCCAGGCGGCGTAGGCCGGGCCGAGGCGTATGGCCAGGATCCAGGCGGTCAGCAGGCTGTAGAGGCCCAACGCGATTTCTCCCCAGATCATTGGGCTGACCGGGGATAAGAGGGTTTCATCCAACTCGCGTTCCTTCTCGCCAGGGCCCAGGTTGAACTTGGGCGTGGGGATGAAGGTGCCCGTCTTACCAAACAATCCTTCGATCACGGCCAGCGTGTTGCTGAGGGATAGTCCGATGCCTATCAAAACCAACAGCGGAACATGTTTGGCGCGCTCGAAGAGCCTGGGCGTCTGCGTTGCACCAGCCAACAGGAAGATCAGCGGCGGGCCAAAGGCGGCTACTACCGACCAAGGGAAGGCCTGGAAAATTTCAGGCACGAACACGCCCACTGGTAGGATGAGCAGGGCGCTGAATACCATCAGTGGTTGCGAGAAGTAAGCGGTCAGGTGCAGGGTGGCATATAAACGGGTATACCAGGGCAGGTCTGGAGCGCTGAGCACCTGCGGCAAAAGTTTGCGGGCCACCTGCGTGGCGCCTTTTGCCCAGCGGAACTGTTGTTTCTTGAAGTCTTCCATCATGATGGGCAACTCGCCTGGTACAACGGCGTCGGGGAGAAAGCCAATGCGCCATCCGCGCAGTTGGACCCGAAAGCTCAAGTCGAGGTCTTCCGTGAGTGTGTCACCTTCCCAGCCGCCCACGTCGTCCAGCGCGCTGCGCCGCCACAGCACGGCGGTCCCGTTGAAGGTGTTGAAAAGTTTGCTTCCCAGACGCGCGCCGTGTTCGACGATGAAGTGGGCGTCGAGCAGGAGACCCTGCGCACGCGTTAGCGAATTGAACTCGCGGTTGGTGTGTCCCCAGCGCGTCTGGATGCAGGCCATTTGAGCGTCATCCACTAACAAGGGAACCGTCTTTTTCAGCCAGCCGGGCGTAGGGATGAAGTCGGCGTCGAAAATGGCGACCAATTCACCCCGGGCCGTTTTCATGCCTTCTTTGAGATTGCCAGCCTTGAACTCCCTGTGGTTTTTGCGCTGAACTAGCTGAATGTTAAACCCTTTCGCCTGGTATTCATTAACCAAGCGACGCGTAACCAGCGTCGTGTCATCAGTCGAGTCATCCAGCACTTGAATTTGTAACAGCGCCGGATCGTAGTCCATGCGCGAGACCGCTTTGAGCAGTCGCTCGATCAGGTGGCGTTCGTTGCAGACGGGTAATTGCACCGTCACGGTGGGCCAAGTGATCGGAATGGGGGCAGGCGCCGGTGTTTCCCGGCGCAGTTTCTTTATGATAAAGAGGGTAGCAGTTGTGAGACCGTACAGGCCATAGATCGTCAGGCCTGTAATCGCAACACCATAAAGAATTTTGAGCAGAATAAATAAAGTTTCCATATACCACAGCCTCCTTTGCCAAACACAAAAACGCTCCCTCAATAAAATTGTAGCCAGTTTTCCGGCAATCGGGGCTTAACATCACATTAAATCACGCTGTGTGGCCGTTTGCCCGGATGTCGGATTATACCAACCTTCCCTGGCCGATTGACGCCATCCCAAAGTATCCAACAAAGATCCTAAGATTAAAAAGAACTTCTGTTCGAGAAATTTTAAGCCAACCGTCATGTTTCTTGTGGGGCCACGATGCTATAATGACTCAAGCGCCTCCATGCTGATTTCCCATGTCTGATCCCTTCGTTCACCTCCACGTCCATACGGTCTATTCGCTGCTCGACGGCTTTTCCAACGTCAAGAAGCTGGTCAAACGCGCCAAAGAGATGGATATGCCGGCTCTGGCGATCACCGATCACGGCACCATGTTCGGTGTGATCGAGTTCTTCAACGCGGCCAGGGAGGCAGGCGTCAAACCGATCATTGGCATGGAGACGTACATGGCCGCACGCGGCATGAAAGACCGCGACTCCAAGCTGGACAAGAAATCGAGCCATTTGCTGCTGCTGGCGGAAAACGAAACGGGCTACAAAAACCTGTTGGCGATTGCCTCCGCCGCCCAACTGGACGGTTTCTATTACTATCCACGCATCGACCACGACTTCCTGGCCGCACACGCCGAGGGCCTGATCTGCACCTCGGGCTGCATGTCGGCTGAAATTCCGCGCGCGCTGCTCGATAGAAAGCCCGAAGAGGCCGTGCGGCGCATGAACTGGTATTACGATGTCTTCGGGCCGGATCGTTTCTTCGTCGAGTTGCAGCAGCACAATATCAAGGAACTGGTAGACCTGAACAAGACGCTGGTCGAGATGGGCGCGCGCTACTCGTCGAAGTTCGTCGCCACCAACGATGTGCATTACATCGAGCCGGACGACGCCAAATACCAGGACATCCTGCTTGCCATCCAGACCGGCGCGTTGCTGGCCGACAAGGAACGCATGCGCATGAGCGACCCCTCGTATTACCTGCGTTCGCCGCAGGAGATGTCGGCGCTCTTTGCGGAAGTCCCCGAAGCGCTCTCCAATACCTTGCTGATCGCCGAACGCTGCCAGGTGGATTTGGGCTTCAAGGGCTACCACCTGCCAGACTTTCCCGTGCCGCAGGGTTACGACGCCGAGACTTATCTGCGCAAGCTCTGCCAGGAAGGGGCGCTGCGTTGCTACGGGAAGAAGGCTGAAGGGGAGCAGGTGCGCAGTCGCCTGGAGTACGAGTTGGGCGTCATCCACAAGATGGGCTTCGATGCCTACTTCCTGATCGTCTGGGACTTGTGCCGCCATGCGCGCGAACAGGGCATCTGGTACAATGCGCGTGGCTCGGCAGCCGGTTCCATTGTAGCTTATACGTTGGACATTACCATCGTCGACCCGTTGGATCACGGCCTGATCTTCGAGCGTTTTCTCAACCCGGGCCGCATCTCCATGCCCGATATCGACCTGGACTTCCGCGACGATCTGCGCCCGAAGATGATGGAATACTGCGCCCGCAAGTACGGCGACGACAAGGTGGCGCAAATCATCACGTTTGGCACCATGGCCGCGCGCGGCGCGTTGCGCGATGTGGCCCGCGTGATGGACATCCCTATTCCCGAAGTGGACCGGGTAGCGAAACTGGTGCCCAACATCCCCGGCAAACCCATTACGCTGACCGAGGCAATGGAGCAGGTGCCGGACCTGAAAACCATCTACGAATCCGACGGCACCGTGCGCGACCTGGTGGACACCGCCGTCCACATGGAAGGCGTCGTCCGCAACGCCGGCACGCACGCGGCTGGGGTGGTGATCGCCGACAAGCCGCTGATCGAGTATCTGCCGCTGCACCGTCCCACCTCCGGCTCGGAAGAGACGCCCATCAAGACGGTCACCCAGTTCGAGATGGGCATCCTCGACAGCCTGGGCATGCTCAAGGTCGATTTCCTGGGGCTTTCCACGCTGACGGTCATGGCGCGCGCCTGCGCTTTGATCAAGCAGCGCCACAACGTGGAATATACTTTGTCCGACATCCCCGTGGATGACCCGGAGGCTTTCAAGCTGTACGGTAGCGGTCAGACGGCGGGGATCTTCCAGGTGGAAGGCACCGGCATGACCCGCTGGATGATCGAGATGAAGCCGCAGAACCTCGATAACATCATTGCCATGGTGGCGCTCTATCGTCCCGGCCCGTTGGACTTCATCCCCAGTTACATCAAACGTATGCACGGCGAAGAGCAGGTGGAGTATCGCCACCCGTCGATGGAGCCCATTTTCAAGGACACCTATGGCATCCCGATCTACCAGGAACAGATCATGCGCGCCGCCGTGGAACTGGCCGGGTACACGGCCTCCGAGTCTGACGAACTACGCAAGGCCATTGCCAAGAAGCAGGCCGAGAAGATCGCCAAGCATAAGCACAAGTTCATCAAGGGCGCGGTCGCCAAGGGAATGCCGCAGGAGACCGCCGAAGCCATTTTTACCGATTGGGAAGAATTTGCGCGGTACGGGTTCAATAAATCTCATGCCGCCGATTACGGCGTGATCTCGGTGCAGACTGCCTTCCTGAAGGCGCATTATCCCGCCGAGTACATGACGGCGCTGATGTCGGTCTTCAAGAACGACACCGCCAAGGTCTCGCTCTACGCCTCAGAGTCGCGCGCGTTGGGAATTGACGTGCTGCCGCCCGATGTCAACTTCTCGGCTTTCGAATTTACCATCGAAGACCGCCGGGACGAACAGGGAGAACAACACTCCGCCATTCGCTTCAGCCTGGGCGCGGTCAAGAACGTGGGACAGGGTCCGGTGGACCTAATCGTCGCCGGGCGCGAAGATGGCGGTCCTTTCAAAGACTTGAACGATTTCGCCCGCCGCGTAGACCTGCGCGCCGTAGGCAAGCGCGCGCTGGAAAGCCTGATCAAGGTGGGTGCGTTCGACAGCTTCGGCGACCGCGCTGCGCTGCTGTCCACGCTCGACCGGCTGGTCGCCACCAGCGCCAGCCACTTCCGCGCCGCCGAAGCCGGGCAGATGTCCCTGTTCGGTGCGGCCACCGGCGTCCAGGCGGAAGGCATCCGCCCGCCGCAAGACATCCACGTCGACCGGAAGGAAGCCCTCAACTGGGAGCGTGAGCTGATCGGCTTGTATCTCAGCGACCATCCGCTCTCGGCCTATGCGGAATTGCTCACCAAGGCCGTTACGCACAACGCGCTGACGCTGAACGAGGCCAGCCACCAACAAGCGGTGCGTGTGGCCGGGATGGTCGTCTCCAGCCGTCCCTACCGCACCAAGACCGATAAGATGATGGGCTTCGTCACGCTCGAAGACCTGCATGGCAACATCGAACTGGTGGTCTTCCCGCGCGCCTGGGACAAGTTCCGCGCGCTGTGTGAGGAGGGCAAAGTCATCGTCGCCGACGGCAAAGCCGACACCAACAATATTCCGCCCAAGGTGCTGGTGGACGAGATTCGCACAGACGTGACTTATTACGATGCGGCCACGGAAACTGCCCCGGCGGCCTCGCAACCTTCCCGCGGCGCTCCGCCGTCAGATCGCATTGCGGAACCGGCTGCCGTGTATACCCCGCCTGCGGAAGGGAATTCCTCGGCCGGCTACACTGCCGATCCCGACCTGGAGGATGATTTTGGCAGCGACCTCGACGACGCGCCACCGCCTCCCGACGCGCCGCCCGATTGGGAGAGTCTCTCTGCGCCCGAACCTGTTTACGCTGCCCCGGCCAACCCAGCGGACGGGGCCCCGGTGGCTGACGACGCGCCAGACGAGTCGCGCGAGAACCCGGCCTTGGGTGTGTCTGCCCCTGTTGACTCCGCCGCCGAGGTACGTTCCCTCCCGCCGATTGTCCCGCCGCCCCTGGCGCGGCCCGTCAGCGACGACGGCCAGCCGCCGCGCCTGATCACCGTTTTCCTGCGTCCCTCCAACGACCCGGAACGCGATCGGCGGCGCATCAAGAACGTCTACGGCATCCTGATTTCGCACCCGGGGCAGGATCGCTTCCAGTTCCAGATTTTCGAAGGGGGCAAGGGACATTTGATCGATTTTCCTAACGATACCACTCGCATCGGGGCGGATATGCTCGCGCGCCTGGGCAACCTGCTGGGCGGCGAGGAATGGCGCGTGGAAGAGATTACGTACCAGTAAATCGGGGAGATATAGCGACGACTGCTAATCTGCTTACCGTCTGGGCCGCCGCTTTTGTGCTAGCACGTCATCGACATGGCGGGCGAAGTGGCGATCAAACTGGCTGATGCCCGGCCATGATGTGAAAGAGATGTAGGTCAGTTGATCTAAAGAAAACAGGGAATTTACCGTGAGCATTGATTTCCAAAAAGTCAGTCTGACCGCCAAGCTGGCGGCTTATATGCGGCAGTACACCGACATTCCCTTTGCGCGGGAGGTGGCGCGGGCGCTGCGCGCGCAGGAGGCCTTCGAACAACTGCTCGCCGCGCAGCACATGCGCCCGGAAGACCTGCTCTGGTACGCGCCCATTTTCGAAGTCCGTTACAAGAGCATCGCCGAGATGTTGCGCCGCTCGGGCCTGAAACAGGTGCTGGAACTGGCCAGCGGATTTTCTCTGCGCGGGCTGGTGACCACACGAGATGCCAGCCTCACCTACGTCGAATCAGACCTGGAAGACTTGACCGCTGAAAAGACGACCCTGGTGTCTGACCTGTGCCAGCAGTATAAACTGGCCTTCCCCGAAAACCTGCATTTCGCCGCGGCGAACGCCCTGGATGAAAACCAACTGTGGGCCGCTGTCAAAAACTTCCAACTCAACCAACCCATCGCCGTCATCAACGAAGGCCTGCTCCTGTACCTGTCGTCAGATGAAATGGAGACCCTGGCGAAAAATGTCTGCAACCTGTTGGCGAACTTTGGCGGCCTCTGGATCACGCCTGATTTTTCGCTGAAATCGGAGGCGCAGGATGTTTCTGCGCAGCAGCGCCGCTTCCGCGCCATCGTGACTGCGGCCACCGATCGGCCCATGTACAACAACGCCTTCGATACCCCCGCTGAGCTATCCGCCTTTTTCGCAGGGCTGGGACTGCACGAACAGGTCTTCAACCAACTGGACCTGGCCCCGCAGATCGTTTCGCCCGGCGTGCTCAAGCTGTCGCCGCGCTTTTTGGCAGACTCCGCTCCCAGGCTCAAACTCTGGGCCCTGAGCCTGGATGCGCCACACGACTGGCAAGGCCTTTCCCTATGACGCGTTATTTTGCCTTTCTGCGTGCCATCAACGTTGGCGGGCACACCGTCAAGATGGACGAACTGCGCCGACTCTTCGAGACATTCGGATTCGATACGGTCGAGACCTTCCTCGCCAGCGGCAACGTCATCTTCGAGTCAGATTCCCAGGAGGCGGCTGCGCTCGAAAAACGGATCGAATCCGGGCTGCGTGAAGCACTCGACTATGAGGTCACGACCTTCGTCCGCACGCCGGCGGAAGTCGCCAAGGTGGCCGCGTACCAGCCTTTTCCTCCATCGGCGATGGAAATGGCCGCCGCCTTCAATGTTGCCTTTTTGTCGCAAACGCTCGAAGGCACCGCGGTGCAGAAGTTGATGGCGCTGAAAACCGACATCGACGATTTTCACGTTCACGGACGGGAAGTCTACTGGCTGTGCCGCAAGAAACAGAGCGATTCCACGTTCTCGAACGCGGTGCTCGAAAAGACGCTGCGCCTGCGCTCCACCCTGCGCGGCAGGAACACCCTCTACAAGCTGGCAGCTAAATATACCTGATGTTCTCCCGTTGAGATTCCCCGGCAGCCTTTCCCGTGAAATTTTCTGGCTTTCAAGGGGCCCGTGGAAAAATGGATTGGTGGGATGCGGGGTTCTTATTGACGCACCATTTTCAACATGTTATGATTAACCCCGATGCTTTAGCACTCATACTTCTTGAGTGCTAAAAAATTAGCTAGTTGGGAATCGCCGCATAATCGAGCGAACGCAGCCTCGTCGGGTTGTGGCTGCTGGTTCCCATGAACTGAAAATAGAGTGTCTGCGATGATCGAATTAAGCGAACGCCAGAAAACGATCCTCATGCTTGTGATGCGCGACTACATCGACTTGGCCCAGCCGGTCGGTTCGCAGCACCTGGTGGAGCGTTACCACCTCGACATGAGTTCGGCCACCGTCCGGAACGAGATGGTGGCGTTGACCGAGCTTGGCTACCTGCGCCAACCGCACACCTCCGCTGGGCGCGTCCCCAGCGAGGACGGTTATCGCTATTTCGTCAGCCAGATGATGCCGCAGGCCGAACTGCCTGAAACCGTCCAGCACACCATCAGCCACCAGTTCTACCAGGCCCGCGCCGAAATCGACCAGTGGATGACTCTGACCGCCTCGGTGCTGGCGCGCCAGTCGCAAGCGGTTTCGATCGTCACTGCACCGCACGCCAAGCGTTCGCGCTTCAAACACGTCGAACTGATCTCTACCCAGGGGCGCCAGGTGCTGATGGTGCTGGTCACGCTGGGTGGCGAAGTCTCCCAGCAGGTGCTGACGTTGGCCGAACCCGTCACGCAGGAACGCCTGTCCGATGTTGCCAATCGCTTGAACCAGAGCCTCCAGGGCCTTGCCGTGGAGGACATCACCGCCCTCCTGGCGCGCGCCGATGTGCTCGAAGCCGACATCGCCACATTGATCGTCCAGGATATACAGGCCACCGACAGCAGCGTTTCAGGGGAGTTGTATTACGATGGACTGACAAACGTGCTGGCCGAACCGGAGTTCAACGCCTCCGACGAGGCCCGCCGTGCTTTGCACCTGTTCGAGGAGCGCAACCTGTTGCAGGAATTGCTTGCGCGTACCGTCATGGATAGCGGCGTGGGCGGCGTGCAGGTCCTGATTGGCGGCGAAAGCGTTTGGGAGGAACTGCGCCAGTGCTCGATGGTGCTTGCCCGTTATGGCGTTCCCGGGCTGGTCACCGGCGCGCTGGGTGTGCTGGGCCCCATGCGCATGTCCTATACACGAACGATTCCAACCGTGCGCTTCGTCGCCGGTTTGTTGAGCGATCTCGTTAATGATACTTTTGCAGGAGAACAGACGGATGAGCAAGCGTAAAAGTGAATCCAAACCCCAGGTCGAAGCGGCCCCCGAAGAGACTCCGGAAGCCGCTGGCACCCCGGAAGCAGCTACCGTTTCGGTAGAAGCTGTCGAAGCCTTGCAAGACCATCTTGCCGAGGCGCAAGCCAAAGCACAGGAATATCTGGACGCCCTACAGCGTGAACGCGCCGACTTTACGAATTATCGCCGTCGGGTGGAGCAGGAAAAAGAGCAAATGGGCCGATGGACCAGCGGCGAGACCATCAAGAAGTTGCTGCCAGTGCTCGACGACCTCGAGCGTGCGCTCGCCAATCGTCCGGCCGATGACGCCTGGGCGAACGGCGTCGAACTGGTCTGTCGTAAGTTTCAGTCCATCCTTGAAAAGGAAGACGTTGTTCGCATCGAGGCGCAGGGACAACCCTTCGACCCGAACTTGCACGAAGCCATCATGCAGGAACCCAGTGATGAATACGAGCCCGGCACCGTGACCGCTGTTTTGCAGCAGGGCTACCTGCACGGTGAGCGCGTCTTACGTCCGGCGCTGGTCAAGGTGGCGCAGTAAAGGACGGTGCGCCAGGGGAATGTGCATTTCGCGCGTGGCGCATCGCAACCGTATACTGGGAGAACACATGAGCAAAGTAATCGGCATTGACCTTGGCACCACCAACTCTGTCGTCGCCGTCATGATGGGCGGCGACCCCGTCGTGATCCCTTCCTCGGAAGGGGAGCGGCTGGTGCCGTCGGTGGTTGCCATCAACAAGAACGGCGAGCGCCTTGTTGGGCGCACGGCCCGCAATCAGGCCATCGTCAATGCGCAAAACACAATTTTTTCCGTCAAGCGTTTTATGGGCCGCAAGTTCGATGATGCGATGGTGCAGCGCACGCTGGAACGGGTGCCTTACAAAGTGTCTGACGCCGAGAACGGCGACGCCCGTGTGGTGATGAGTGAAAAGGAATATGCGCCTCCGGAGATTTCGGCCATGATCCTGTCCAAGCTCAAGGCGGATGCCGAAGCCTTCCTGGGCGAAAAAGTGACCGAAGCCGTCATTACCGTCCCGGCTTATTTCAACGATGCCCAACGCAACGCCACCAAGGACGCCGGCAAGATCGCCGGGCTTGACGTATTGCGCATCATCAACGAACCGACGGCTTCCTCGCTGGCCTACGGCCTTGACAAAAAGTCCAACGAGATCATCGCCGTCTACGACCTGGGTGGCGGGACATTCGACGTGTCCATCCTGGAAGTCGGCGATGGGGTGTTCGAGGTCAAATCCACCAGCGGGGATACTTTCCTGGGCGGCGACGATTTCGACCAGCGCGTCATGGATCATCTTGTCCAGGAATTCCAGCGCGATAACAAATTGGACCTGCGCACAGACCGGCAGGCCATCCAACGCCTGAAGGAGGCTGCCGAAAAGGCCAAGATCGAACTTTCGTCGACGCTGCAGGCGGAGATCAACCTGCCGTATATCATTGCGGACGCCAGCGGACCAAAACACCTGGTCACCACGCTGACGCGTGCCAAACTGGAACAGCTCACCGGCGATTTGGTGGAACGCACGCTGGGGCCAATCCGCCAAGCGTTGCAGGACGCCAACTTGAGTCCGATTCAGATCAACGAGGTTGTTCTGGTGGGCGGTATGACGCGCATGCCTGCCGTGCAGGAGACGGTGCACCGTTTCTTTGGCAAGGACCCGCATCGGGGCGTCAACCCCGACGAGGTCGTGGCCGTGGGCGCGGCCATCCAAGGCGGCGTGCTGGCGGGCGATGTGACCGACATCCTCTTGCTCGACGTGACCCCCCTGACGCTGTCCATCGAGACCCTGGGCGGCGTCGCTACGCCTTTGATCGAACGCAATACCACCATCCCAAGCCGCAAGAGCCAGATTTTCTCGACGGCTGGTGACAACCAGACACAGGTCGAGATCAACGTGGTGCAGGGCGAGCGCCCCTTAGCGGTGGATAACAAATCCCTGGGTAAGTTCATCCTGGACGGCATTCCACCGGCGCCGCGCGGCATCCCGCAAATCGAAGTGACGTTCGATATCGATGCCAACGGCATTCTGAAAGTCACCGCTCAGGACCGCGCCACGGGACGCTCCCAACACATTACGCTGACCGCTTCGTCGGGTCTGTCGCCGGAGGAGGTCGAGCGCTTGCGCCAGGAAGCCGAATCGCACGCCGATGAGGACCGCCAGTCGCGTGAAAAGGTGGAAGTACATAACCAGGCCGATAGCACGCTCTACGCCGCCGAGAAGATGATGCGTGACTTGGGTGACAAGCTTTCGGCAAACGACCGGTCGGAGATTGGGCAGGGGATGGCCGATGTCAAATCCGTGATGGATGGCGACGATTTCGAGGCTACCCATCGGGCAGCCGAGGCCCTGGATCAGACGCTGCAACGCATCGGCGGGAGCCTGTACGAAGCCTCCGATGCTGCGGGCGCGGTTGGAGACAAAAATCTGCACAATGATCCCAATGCCCAAACCCGTCCTTTTAATTCTGACGACATCGTCGACGGTGAAGCCAACGATGTGAGTTGATTGACAGGCATGATGGCGTTAATATGAATGCAAATCGTGATTACTATGAAGTATTGGGTGTCTCGCGGGACGCCTCTGTGGATGAAATCAAATCAGCTTTTCGCAAGCTGGCGCGTCAGTATCATCCTGATGTAAATAAGGCTTCCGACGCTGAGGAAAAATTCAAGGAAATCAACGAAGCCTATGGCGTTCTGTCGGACCCGCAGAAGCGCGCCCGCTACGATCGCTTCGGTCGTTCCGGGTTGGGCGATATGGGCGACATGCCAGACTTCAGCGTTAATTTTAGCGACATTTTCGAAGAGTTGTTTGGTATGGGCATGGGCGGCGGACGGGGTTCGCGTCGCAATATGCCGCGGCGTGGTCGTGACCTGCAAATGGCCGTGAGCCTGACTTTTGAGGAGGCGGTTTTCGGTGCTGAGAAAGAGATCGAGTTCGAGCGCGATGAGTTATGCTCCGCCTGCCATGGCACCGGCGCTGAACCCGGTACCACGCCCAAGACCTGTGGCACCTGCGGCGGGCGTGGCGAGGTGCGCCAGGTGCGCCAGACCTTCGTCATTCAGATGGTCGAAACTGTGACTTGTCCCACCTGTCAGGGGCGTGGAAAGATCATCGAGAAACTATGCCATACCTGCTCCGGACGCGGCCTGGAACGTAAGCATGCGTCCAAAAAGGTTTCCATCCCTGCCGGCGTGGATAACGGTATGCAGATTCGCTTGCCGGGTGAGGGCCAGCCCGGGACAAACGGTGGCCCGAATGGCAATTTATTCCTGGCGGTGGACGTCAAACCGCATGAATATTTCAAACGTCGGGGCGAGGACATCCTGCTCGACCTGGATATCAACGTTTCTCAGGCGGCGCTGGGCGCGGACATCGAAGTCCCAACGGTGGACGGCACGGAGAAATTGACGATTCCCTCCGGGACACAGCCCGGCAAAGTCTTTACCCTACGTGGAAAGGGCGTCCCGCACGTCCGCAACAGTCGACGTGGTGACGAGAAAGTGATTGTGAACGTGGACATCCCGTCCAAACTGACACAGGAACAGCGCGAGTTGTTCGAGCAGCTTGCCAAGACGCTGGGCACCGTGCCCAAACCGCAGCAGAAAGGGTTCCTGGACTGGCTGAACGAAGCACTGGGGGGATAAATCCAGGATTATCTTGCGTAATGGTGTAAAACCAAGCTTTGGTTAACAAAATAAAGAGGCCTTAAGACGAACTTGTCTTAAGGCCTCTCTTGACATGCTATAATCACGATTGATAAGTTTCGTCGTCTTCCATTACCATCCGCATTTGGCGAATTTCTTGGTTATCGAAATGAGAAACAGCAGTGCTGTCTGGAACATAATTTGTGATGAGGACTTCTTTGTTGATAACTCGTTCGTTACCATTTTTTTTTAGTTTTCATACCTGACGCCGATTGAACTGAAACAACATAGTTTTCCTGATAAAGCTCACGAATTTGTGGAATGTCATAAGAGGACAGAATCCAATTGCATTTTGCTGTATGTAGACGATCTGCTAATTCTTTGTGTTCGCTCCAATTGCGCATGTTGTGTGCATAATTGACGCCATTTTCGGGATATGGTGGATCAATATACATGACGACATTTGGACGATCGTAACGTTCAATACAATCTTGCCAATTGAGGTTTTCAATTATCACGGTTTTTAGTCTCTGATGTACGGGTGTTAGTCGTTGTTTCAATGTTTCTAACGCACCGATGAGACGATTGCCATGTCCTCCGTCCGAAATGCTGGTTTGAAAGCGAGGGTATTTTAGTTCACCTCCCCAACCAGCCATAATTAAATAATAGAAACGATGCGCACGTTGGATATCGGTCAGTTGTGTTGGGTCTAAAGATGCTAATCGCTGAAATTCTGCTCGCGACACCAACTCCCATTCGAAGGATACAATTAATTCTTCAGGTTTTTCTTTGACCACACGGAAAAAAGTGACAATTTCCTGATCTATATCATTTAAGATTTCTACGTCACTTGGCATTTTGCCAAACAAAACCCAGGCAGCTCCAGCAAATACCTCCACATAGCAAGTATGTTTTGGCAAAAGGTATATGATTTATTTTCTCAGACGTGATTTACCGCCCACCCACTTGAATGGACTGTTGACCATCTCATTTTTTGTAGTAGCCATAGATTTAACCCTAAATGTCTCTATTAGAGACATTTTATCATAGTCTTCTTTATCTGTCAATTAATTTTCTACGAGAGAGGTTTGTTATGCAGCGATTTGGTGAGAAACTTCGTAGTTTGCGAACAAGAAAAGAATTGACACTGAAGGAACTGGCCTCAACTTTAGGTTTGACTGCACATGGTTACTTGAGTGAAATGGAAGCAGGAAAGAAGAAACCTACAGCTGATTTTGTTTTGAAAGTGGCGAGATTTTTTAATGTGACAACTGACGAACTCTTAAAAGACGAACTTGATTTAGAGGATAAATGAGCATTCCCTTTGTTGACCGAGATCCTACACATGCCGAATTTGAACGTTTTAGGCTGATTTTGAGCACATATCAAGACGGAAGCGGCCAACAGGCCGTAAAGAGCGGACAAACTTTGCCAGGTTGGCGAGATTTTGAGCGCTCAGTTGCCATTGCGTTTAATGGGGAGGCTCAGGAAAATAAATTCATTTTCGATGTTTTATTGCCAGATGCCAAAAGAGACAATGTATATTTCGGCGTTTCTTGTAAAATGCGTCGAACATTGAATGACACGAAACGAACAGGCCGGGTGACCTTGGAGCTTTCAAATTCATCTGGTAAGTTTTGGGACAGGCTAGCAGCTTGTCGGAGAACTCTTTTTCGTACCAAAGCTGCCCCATTTTAGACCCAAAAGTGAGTGAATTTTGCTCTCTTTGCCCCACAAAGGGCCTAAAAACAGGGGGAAAATCGGGATGCGAGT
>JBJKRF010000135.1:0-5002 GCA_046704785.1 Anaerolineales bacterium
ATTTTTACCGCCAAGCTACCATCCTACCCGCTCTGTCGGGGCTACTTCGTTTGTACCCGACCACAGTCTATTGCATAATTTGTAAAGGTGCTCTGATCTCTTTTTGAACTCTTTTGAACCGTGCCAATAATAGCATATCGGTACCTATGAAACAGGAAGAGACGACTTTTTGGGACTGGTTTGCGGCATTGCTCACCGTCGTCGTCGTCTTCACCGCAGCCGCTCGCCTCGCAGCGACGAACTGGGTCCCCAACCTGACGGTTGTAGAGACGCTTACGCTCTACGGCGCGCTCCTGGGTCTGGCGCTCGGCGCAAGCAAGTTCGGTCGACGCACCACCCGTTGGATGGTCTTTGCCTATACGGCGATCCTGCTCCCGTGGCAACTCTCGCAAACCATCATCGGGGAGGAGACGGCCCTTCAACGAGTATCCAGCCTGGGGGGGCGATTGGGAGCCGCTTTCATCCAGTTGTTGAGCAGCAAATCGATAGACGATCCCCTCTTTTTTCTAACCCTGATGGCAGCCCTGTTCTGGTTCATCGGGCTCTATAGCGCGTACCAGTTGTTGCGCCATCCCGATGCGTTGCGGCTCTTGGTTCCATCCACACTTGCATTGCTACTCGTCCAGTATTACGACGCTGCGCATGCCGAGCGTATTTGGTTCGTGGCGTTTTTCTTCTTTGCCGCCTTGCTCCTGATTGGACGGGTCAATATCGTCACAAACCGCAGACGGTGGGAAAAACAAAATGTTTTGCTCAGCGGCGACATGAATATCGACCTGCGCAATAGTGTGATCGTTGCCGCGGCAGTTTTAGTGACTATCGCCTGGCTATTGCCCACCCCGGCGATCGCGCTCCCCGTAGCCGCACATTGGTGGAAACAAGCGAGTCAGCCCTTTGACAACACACGCCAACATCTTAACAACGCGTTGGCGGCTTTACGTCAGCCGGCGCAGCCTGGCAATGAACTTTACGGGAGCACCATGGGGTTGGGGCGCTATGCTGGCAGCGGCGAGGACGAGGTCTTTCGCGTGATGCCCCCGCAGGATTACTATCAGCGATACTACTGGCGCTCCCGTGTGTACGACACCTATCAGGACGGGAACTGGCAAGCGACCACCGGGCAGAATATACCTTTCGATCCCGCGGCTGGAAACTTGACGATCCCAGCCCAGACGGCAGGGGTGCAGAAAACGTTCACCATCACCTGGGAAGCAGGGAAGACCACGATTCTGACGATGCCATCGCAGCCACTTTGGGCCAGCCGCGCCGGACTGGTGCGTAGCGTATCCTTGCCGGATCACCAGATCGACCTGTTGAATCTATCGTTAACTACGGCTCTCCAGGCTGGCGACCAATATACCGTCCATGCGCTGATGGTCAACCCAACGGTTCCGGAACTCGAAAAGGCCGGGACGGGCTACCCGGCCAGGGTCATGGAGCGCTACCTGCAATTGCCCCCAGATTTATCGACACAGGTACGTGACCTGGCGCAAGAGATTACACAAAACGCTTCCACGCCGTATGATAAGGCCGACAAGATCACGACTTACCTGCGCGAGAACATCAAATATAGTGGCAGCGTTCCCACCGCGCCTCCCGGCGTCGATCCCATCGACTGGTTTTTATTCACCTGGAAGAGCGGATTTTGTAACTATTACGCGACCGCCGAAGTGTTGATGTTGCGTGTGGTGGGTGTGCCGGCGCGGTTGGCTGTTGGATACGCTCAAGGCGCGCCCGTGCCTGGCGGCGCATACGTTGTGCGTGGAAAAGATTCCCATGCCTGGCCGGAGGTCTATTTTCCCAACATCGGTTGGGTGGAATTCGAGCCAACCGCCAACCAACTGCCGCTGATCCGCTCACAAGGGGCAAACGATAGCCAACAGTCCACATTGGAGGCTCAAGGTCTGTTACCCAACCACGGGAGTGCCCAAGGGAGTCAAAATGGTGGGACAAACGGCCCAAGTCTATATCTCCAAATCGCGCAGCATCCATTACTCGTGTGGGTTATAATCCTGACAGGAATCATCCTGCTTGGCTATGGACTGTGGACCCTGGATCGACAGCGTTCCATTTCCATGCGCGTTCCGTTGGCCATCCGAAGTTGGCTTCTTCGTTATCATCTACGTGTTCCCCAATGGGTGAATCGCTGGGTAGCGTGGAATGAACGAGGCCCTGTGGAACGCGCATTCCATGCAGTCAATCAGAGTCTGGCGTGGTTACACCAGCCTCAACCTGTTTATGCGACGCCCGCGGAGCGCGCTGCCCTATTGAAGCGACTCCTCCCGTCAGCAGCCGAAGACATCGATATCCTTGCCTATGAGCACGAAATTACCCTCTTCAGTAAACATTCCGGCGACCCGACCCGTGCTGCAAAAGCTGGCTGGAGAATTCGGTTTTACACGTTACGTAGCATTATTCGCCATCGGATGTAATGGAGATTAGTATGGACACTTCCCCGTCAATACCTGTTGATCAACAGATCAAGGCGCTCAGCCAGACAGCCGGGCAAATCCGCTCCGCGATTTTGCCGGCGCGTTCCAGCCTGCCAATAAGCACGCTCGAAGATCTGTCGCAGCTCGAGAGTCGCCTGTATCACCTGGCGCAGGAGGTCGCTGCATTTACCGAAGAGCGCAACAATCTGATCGCGCTGACGGAGACCAGTCAGGCCATCAACTCTACGCTGGAACTGGACGAAGTATTGCGTGTCGTGATGGACAACATCATCCGGCTGACCGAAGCCGAACGTGGCTTCTTGATGCTGCGTGACGATTCGGGTCAGATGGTGACGCGCGTGGCACGCAACTGGGAACAGGAGTCGATCAACAAAACCGAATACGCCGTCAGCCGCACCGTGCTCCAACGTGTCATCGACAGCGGCGAAGCCGTATTGACTACCAATGCCCAGGAAGACCCGCGCTTCGGCGGCAAAGAGAGCATTATCGCTTTCAACCTGCGCTCGATTTTGTGCGTACCGCTCAAAGTGAAATCTGACCTGATCGGCGTCATCTACACCGACAACCGCATCCGCAGTGGAATCTTTACCGAGGCCGAACGCGATCTGCTGGCCGTCTTTGCCAACCAATCGGCCATTGCCATTGATAATGCGCGATTATTTGCCTCCCTGCGCCGCACCCTGGCCGAGGTGACCGAACTGAAGAATATGATGGACAACATCTTTGCCTCCATTGCGAGCGGCGTCATCACTGCTAATATTCAGGACCAGATCACCTTGTGCAACCGCGCCGCCGAATCCATTCTCGGTCAGGCTGCCGCACAAATCATCGGCCATCGCCTGGACGAGGTCTTGCCATCCATCGCAGGCGACATCTTGCCGCAAATCACCAACGTACGCAAAAAGGACGCGGCCATTATCGACCTGGAAATCAGCCACACCTTGCCGCAGCGCGGCGCGGTCGATTGGCGATTGAACCTTTCACCCCTCAAGGATGCCGACGAGACCACCCAGGGCGTCGCCATCGTGCTCGACGATTTGACCGAACGGAAGCGCCTGGAAGCCCAGCGCAAACTCTTCGAGCGCATGGTCTCTCCGGCAGTGATCCAACAACTCGACCCCAACGGCCTGGCGTTGGGCGGCAAGCGGGTGGACATTACCACTCTTTTTGCCGATATCCGTGGTTTCACCAGCTACAGCGAAACCCAGTCGCCGGAACAACTGGTCTCGGTGTTGAATCAATACCTGGCCGCCGGCGCCGAAGCCGTGCTGGAAGAGGAAGGCACGGTAGACAAATTCCTCGGCGACGCCGTGATGGCCTGGTTCAATGCGCCTATTCCGCAAGCCGACCACACCTTGCGCGCCGTGCGCACCGCCCTGAAACTGCGTGATCGCATTGCGCAACTCCACAAAGCGTTGCCGCCGGAGGCGCATTTGGCCTTTGGCGTAGGCATCCATTACGGCGACGCCATCCTGGGCTTAATCGGTACCGAAAAACGCCTGGAATACACCGCTATTGGCGACAGCGTCAACACCACCAAACGCCTGCAGGAAAACGCCGGGAAAAACCAGATCGTCATCAGCCAGGACGCCTACGAACGGGTCAAGGACAAAATCGAAGTGCGGCCCATGGAGCCCATGTCGGTTAAAGGCAAGCGCGAGCCCATTCCGGTTTACGAAGTCCTTGGGCTTCGTTAGCCCACATTTTTAACAGTTGGGGATGGAGAATTTGCCTTCCTGGAAAGCAACCTTTCAACGCGAGATTCAGCGCGCCGCCGCCGCGCGTGCCAGGGGTAATGAAGGTCAGGCGCGAGTTTGTGCGCGACGCGCGGCGGGTGCCGTTGCGCGGGAATACCTGTCTCGCGCGGGGATGCAATGCGTCACACCTAGCGCCTACGACCTCTTGCGGCAATTAATGGGCGTTGCAGGACTTCCCGAAACCGTTCACACATCGGCCGGGTACCTGACCCTGCGCGTGAACGAAGCGTTCAAACTCCCCGTCGCCGTTGACCTCGTTCAAGAAGCCCGGAACCTTGCCCAGGCTTTGTTCCCCAACGAACTGGAATAATAGTTGCAGGATTAAAAAACAGCCGGAGATGTCGGCTGTTTTGTCGTGGCTTGGACTCTTGTTCAGGCAACCTTGCGGCGACCAACGAAAAAGTAGATCGCTCGCGCGACGGTAATGATCATCAGACTGACAGAAAGCACACCGCCTAACACCAGCAGCAAATGTTGCGTCTCCGGCGGTTTATTGGCAATCAGCACCGGCGGCGTAAACCGGATACGTTTCCGTACGTTTTTCACAAACTTATTCGATGGCTTGATCGGGCGGAACGCATCGGCCAACCGGATTTCCACATCACTTAGATTTTCCATTTGCGTCTTACTTCCGCTCATTGGCTCTACACTCCTTTTGCCTGCAACGCTATTCGGCTCTCTGGGAATTGGCGAGATGAAGCGGATTTGTGGGGGTGTATGGGGGGGCTTGGGGGGGCCGAACCCCCCCAACCAAAACCATTTCCCCCCAGAATTTAAAAAATAACAAATTAA
>JBJKRF010000136.1:0-36686 GCA_046704785.1 Anaerolineales bacterium
ACGCCGGGATGTTTGGAATTTGTCGTGTTAATTAATTAATGTTGGGGTTGGGGGGGCAGGCAACTGCCCCCACATCCCCATAAATTTGCCCCATGCTTTGGAATGTAAGCCTGCTCTTTTAATCCACCACAACCGGAGCAAAACGAGCCTCTAAGCAATGATTAATGCGGATGTGATACCCTTTTGCCCGGTTGACCACAAACTAAGGAGAGAGTACTATGTCGAAAAGAACACTTTTTATCGGTTGCGTGGTCAGTTTAACGGCAGCCCTGTTCAGCTTCGGAATCGCCCTGGCCCACACCACGGTCCACGTCGGCAAATATGATGTGGAAGTCGGCTGGGTGCAGGAACCGCCCATCGTCGGACAGCAGAACGACGTCGTCGTCAACGTCGACAACCCGTCCGACAGCAGTGAAGTGGTCGACATTTCCAAATTGGTCGTGAACGTCTCTTATGGAGGCCAGACCAAAACCCTGACGCTGCAGCCCCTGAGCGAAGACACCACCAACCAGTACGTCGCGCCCATCCTGCCCACCGTCGCCGGGCAGTACACCGTCCAACTCCGTGGCCAGCTCGGAAGCAACGCGGCGGTCGATACCGACGTGCAGCCGGAAGAAGTCAGCCCGGACGATGTGCTGGCCTTCCCAAGCACCGCCGCGCAAACGCAAAGCCAGGGAGCAACGTTCAGCTGGAGCGACTGGTTGGCAATAATCGGGGGCATCGCCGGATTGGCCGGGCTGGTGCTGGGCTTTCTGGCCTTCCAAAAGGCGCATAAGGCCTGAGTCGGATAAAACCGGGCTCACACGAATGGATCAATGAAAGCGATTAAACGGTTCTTCTTTTTACTGGTTATCGTTTCGCTGTATTGTGCATGGGCGGCCTCACCGGTTTCCGCCCATGCACTTTTATTGCGTTCCAACCCCGCCGCCAACGCCGACCTGCCCAAAGCGCCCGCCCAAGTGGAACTCTACTTTAGCGAACCGGTGGAACCCGGCTTGAGTTCCATCGAAGTCTACGACTCGAAAGGCAGGCAGGTCGACCTGGGAGACGTGCGCGTCGACTCCAGCGACCCGACGCGTATGACCGTTTCGTTGGGCTCCCTGTCCGACGGCGTTTACACCGTCTCGTGGAAAGCCATCTCGTCCATCGACGGCCACCTGACGAGCGGATCATTCCCCTTCGCCATCGGCAACGTCAGCGCCGCCGCGCTGGCAGCCAACCCCGAGGAAAACGGCTCCCAGCTTCCGGCCAGCGCCCTGATCTCGAAGTGGCTGCTGCTGGCCGCGCTGGCGCTCATGGTCGGCGAAACAGCCTATATTACGCTGGTCTGGAAGCCCTCCCTGGCGCAAATCGAAGGCAAGCTTCCCGAAACCCTGATCCGCCCCACCATCTGGCCGCAACTTTACCGCATCGCCCTGGTCGGACTGTTGGCCGGGCTGGCGCTCAACCTGCTCTCCCAGGCCGGGCAGGCCACCGGCAGCGAATTGGCCCTTCCCTGGGCCAGCGAAACCTACCGCGTCATGATCGAGACGCGCCTGGGCCTGATCTGGCTCGTGCGGCTGGCTCTGTCCCTGGCGTGTCTTTGGCTCGCGCTGGACCACTTCGAAAAGGCCTGGAAGCGCTGGGCCGGTTTTGTCTGCGGCCTGGCGCTGCTCCTGACCATCAGCCTGACGGCTCACGCCGCCACCGAAGTGCATCCGGCCCTGCCGGTGTTCAGCGATTGGGTGCATTTGGTCGGCATGTGCTTTTGGCTTGGCGGGCTGGTCTACCTGCTGACCGGCCTGCGGGAAATCCGCAAATTGGAGGGCGCGCAGGCCACCCGGCTGACTTCCCTGTCAACCGGTCACTTTTCGACCCTGGGGCTGGTCAGCGTCGGCGCGCTGGGCGTCACCGGGCTCTATGCAGCCTACCTGCGCGTGGGCAGCCTGTCTGCGCTCTACACCACCATTTACGGGCAGGCCTTGCTGCTCAAACAAATCTTCGTGGGATTGCTCCTGGTTCTGGCCGCCATCAACCTGCTGGTCATCACGCCACGTCTCAAACAGGCGCGTTTGCAGGGCGCCAGCAACACGGAACTCGTGGCGCACTTTGGCAAGACCGTGCTGGCAGAAGTGATCCTGGCCGGATTACTGCTGGCCAGCGTCAGCCTGTTGACCTACCTACCGCCTGCCAAAGTCACGCCGCCCTCCTTCGACTTGACCGGTTCCGCCACCGTGAACGACCTGCACATCGACTTGAAGATTTCGCCGGGCTTTGTGGGGCAGAACACCTTCAGCCTGCAACTGACATCTAACGGCCAGCCGGTACAGAGCGTCAAACAGGCCTTGCTGCGCTTTACGCCCGCGCAAGGGAGCGTGCCGCCCTCCGAGATCCAACTGCTCGGGCAAGGAAACGGCACCTACAGCGTCAAGGGCAGCAACCTGAGCCTGCCGAGCAACTGGCAGGTCCAGGTCGTGGTACGGCGCGAGAACAAGTTCGACGCCTACGCCAATTTCAACTTCCAGGTGGGTGCGCCCGGAAGCAGCAGTGAGAGTCCTTATACGCCACGGGTGGCAGGCGCCTTACTGCTGCTAAACGGTTTGTTGCTGGGCCTGATATGGTTCCCCAAGCAACGGCGTTTCACGCTGCGCCTCGGCGGGGCCAGTCTGCTCGTGCTGGTGCTGCTGGCCGAAGGCATCTTCGTGGTCACCCGCCCCATTTCCAACATCAACAGCCAAGCCAATCCCATCCCACCCGACGCCCAATCCATCGCGGCGGGCAAAGCCATCTACGAGACTCACTGCGTGGAATGCCACGGAAAAGACGGAAAAGGCGACGGGCCGCTCGGCAAGACGTTGATCCCGCGCCCGGCAGACTTCACGGTACACGCCGTCCCCGGCGTGCACACCGACGCGCAGCTCTTCGAATGGATCACCAACGGCTTCCCCGGTTCGGCCATGCCCGCCTGGAAATCGAAGCTTTCAGACACGGACCGCTGGGACCTGGTCAACTTCCTGCGCACATTTGCGCCACAACAATCTCCTTAAAAAGCAGGTTCATGCTCCTCGAAAGATCCACAATGAAAAAATATATGATTTTGTTCTGGCAATTGGTCTTCGTTCTCGCGCTCTTCGGCTGCTCGGTAAGCGTACCGCAAACACCGGCCGTCACACCGTCGCCGCCGAGTGTCACGCTTCCGCCGCTGGTTTCGCCCAGCCCGGCTGCAAACGCAAGCGCACAAACCAACCTGGGAAATCCTTCCCTACCTTCGACGACCCTACCGATCACCTGGAGCAACTTGAATTTAAGCGGGAAACTGGTGTACATCAGCGCAGACCAAAGCGGAAACTCGCCTTTAATGCGCATCCAGTCGCTTGACTTAAGCACTGGCACCATCACGACCATTTTCCAGGCCACCGGCGGCGCCTGGATCTACTTCGTCACCGTCTCACCGGACGAGAAACAACTGGTCATGGCCTACACACCGCCAACGGCCAACAACGCCAACAGCCAGCAGGCGCTCTATATCATGCCTACCGACGGCTCCAAGCCGCCGCAACTACTCTTCCTGCCGGCCTCCCCAGACGACGAGTACCTCCAGCCCGCCTTCTCGCCGGATGGGAAATATCTGTATTTCACGCACGTCAACTTCTCTGCGCCGCCCAAAATGCAGGGAGAACATTATCCCATCTACGAGGTCTACCGCATGGCCTTCCCCGACGGCCAGCCGGAAAAACTGGTGGATCAGGCCTTCTGGCCGCGCCTGTCGTGGGACGGCTCGCGCCTGGCCTACGTAACCGTCAACCCCGTAGACGGCACCAACCAACTCTATGTCGCCAACCCCGACGGCACCAACTCGACGCAGATCAACCTGACCGCCGGCGGCAGTCCACAGATTATCGACGCCCCGGCCTTCTCGCCGGACAACCAGTCGCTGCTGTACAGCGCCGTAGACCCGACAACCCAGTCAGCCCAACCCAATTGGTGGGAACGCCTGCTAGGCATCGGAATCGTCTCGGCGCACACCGTCCCTTCCGACTGGTGGTCTGTGCCGTTGGCGGGCGGCGCGCCCACACAGTTGACCCATATCGCCGCCCTGGGGCTGTTTGCCAGCGTTTCGCCCGACAAGCAGTACCTCGCCAGTTACAGCGGAAGCGGTCTGTTCGTCATGAAACCGGACGGCAGTCAATTGTCGGTGCTGGTCAGTGATCTGGGCGGCGTACCCGGCACGGTCAACTGGTTGCCGTAAGCCAACAAAGAGATTCTCACCTCGACAAACGACCCTCTCTTTTTCCCTACATTCCTACGTTCTTCTAACGTTCCACTGGTACAATCCAGCCAATATTCCATTGCCCTGCCGCACGGCAGGGCAGCTTTGCGGAAAAAAGAGATGGATTTCAAATTACACACAAGCTTCGAAACCCTGGAGCCGCTCTCTGCGGCCTGGAACGACCTGCTCGACCGTAGCATCAGCAACGCGCCCTTCCTGCGCTACGAATACCTGTCCACCTGGTGGTCTACGCTGGGCGGCGGCGAATGGGAAACGGCCCGCCTGGCGGTCGTCAGCGCGCACGAAGACGGGCAACTTATCGGCGTAGCGCCGCTCTTTTTGACGGCCAACCGCGACGGGCAGCCCGCCCTGATGCTGTTGGGCAGCATCGAGATTTCAGACGTTCTGGACCTTATCGTCCGCCCGCAGCAGGTCGTCCCCTTCCTGGCCGGATTGCTGGACACGTTAGAGTCGAACGCCCCGGAAGCCTGGTTGCTGCTCGACTGGTACAACCTGCCCGAAACGTCTCCCACATTGTCGGCGCTGAAAGCCGAGGCAACCCAACGCGGCTGGACGTACACCCAGGAAATCTACCAACCCAGTCCCTACATTCCGCTGCCCGGCGACTTCGAGCAATACCTGGCCGGCATCGACAAGAAGCAACGCCATGAAATCCGCCGCAAAATGCGCCGCTTTGAAGAAAGTGGGCGCAACGGGCGCTGGTATATCGTGGATGAAGAGAGCGCCCTCGATTCCGAGATGGACAGCCTGCTGACAATGATGGCTCGCGACCCCGAAAAGGAGGCTTTCCTGACGGAGGTCATGCGCTCACAGATGAAAGCCGCCGTACACGCGGCTTTTCGGGCCGGCTGGCTGCAACTGGCCTTTCTGGAAGTCGACGGGGAAAAAGCCGCCGGGTACCTCAACTTCGACTACGCCAACCGCATCTGGGTCTACAACTCCGGCCTGGACCCGCGTTTTATGGAATTCTCGCCCGGTTGGGTGCTGACAAGCTACCTGATGCGCTGGGCCAACGAGCACAAACGCAGTGAATTCGATTTTCTGCGCGGCGACGAAGAATACAAATACAAGTTCGGCGGTGTGAACCGTCACGTCTTGCGCGTACGCGTAACCCGATGAAAGGCGGCCTGCGGGCCGTTTTTCGTTTATGCAAGAGGCGCATTTTTCCGTCGAGGGGGAATTTCCGAAGAGACAACCGCGCGAAATCCCTACCCGCAAATCCTAAACATGAACTCGCAAGTTTCTTGCGGGTGAAATTATTGTATACTTTTTACAGGTTGTTCTTTTGCTTTCAGTCCGGGAGGGCAAACGCATGAGTACATCCAGTCAAAAAAAGCCAAAGCGTGGTTTCACGCTCAGCGCCAATCAGGTGACGATTATCACCGTCATCATCACCAGCATCCTCGCACCCGTAATCCTGATCTTTGTCAACCGGGCAGCGCAAGCCCCACCGGCGTCCCCGACGACAACGCTCAGTCTTGCCAGCCCCACGGCTACCGACACCCCGCTTCCCCCAAGCCCTACCGTCACAGCCACCAGCACGGCCACACCACTCCCCACCGACACTCTCACACCAACTCCTACAGCAACCGCCAGCCCCCAGCCCGGCATAGACCTGTCGGCCGGATGCGTCTACCAGGGAAACTGGCAGGCCTATCCTGCCGGCCAGAAAGTCGGCGTGGATGCCAACGGCTGTCTCCAGTTACCCTCGGCGTGGGGCATCACGCTTTCATCTGGGAGTCTAACGCTGTTCAACCCGGCTCTGGGTGAGCAACGCGGCATATTCGGAATCTATACCGACTTCCCCGACACAGGACAACTCAAATTTACCATTACCGCCAAATCGACCGCCGGCGCCGAATTTTGGATCGGATTCTTCGACTCAGGCTCAGACCCACTGACCAACGGGACCTACTTTGCGATGACGCCCAACGGCGGATTCCGCGTTGTCAGCGTCCAGGACCAGATCGAAAACAAACAGACCACCGACAATGCCCTGGGCACGCCGCCCCAGACGTTGACCATCAGCGTCGATGCCAACCGTCTGACCAGCATCAAAGGCCAGGACTTCACAAAGGCCTCCGTCGGAATCTTCAACACGATCCAAATCCCCTACCCACACAAACTCTTCATCGGCTATTACACGTACAATGAAAATTTTATCGGGTTAGACGTGACCCTTTCCAACATCCAGATCATCACGCCCTAAACCGAATTGCACATCCAAACGAGCCCTGTTGTTGCGACAGGGCTCGTTTTTTCATCAAAGATTGGGGCCCGTGGGTTGACGGCTGGATATCCTTGCATCTCACGAATTCCTGGCGAGTCAAAAATCTCAAAGCCAGTTTGGCGCATCTACGTGGCAGTGGAGTATACTTTGCCCATATTCCCGCTTTGGGAGGAGCTATGTTATGAAACGTGCTGTCAGCATTAGTATTGGTTCATCCAAGCGCAATAAAGCCATAGAAGTTGACTTGTTGGGCGAGAAGGTGAGCATCGAGCGCATCGGCACCGACGGTGACATGGATGCGGCGGCCCTCAAATATAAAGAGTTGGACGGCCAGGTGGACGCCTTCGGCGTTGGCGGCGCCGACCTGGGTCTGATGGTCGATGATCGTTGGTATCCGCTCTACTCGGTGCAGCCCATGGTACGCTACATCCAGAAAACGCCCGTTGTGGATGGCGCCGGCTTGAAGAATACCCTGGAGAACCGAAGCGCGCCCTTTCTGGAGTCGAAGCTCAAAGACTACATCGAAAAGAACGGCGGGCGAAAAGTCTTCGTGGTCAGCGGCGCGGATCGTTGGGGCATGACCTCTGGCTTCCTGGATGCCGGCTACGAGGCCGCCTTCGGCGACCTGATGTTCGGACTCGACATCCCGATTGCGCTGCACACCGCCCAACAGTTGAAGACCTTGGCCAAGTTTTTGATGCCTGTCGCCGGGCGGCTGCCCTTCGAATGGGTTTACCCGACCGGGGAGAAGCAGGAACACCGCACCCCCAAATGGGAGAAATTCTATCACTGGGGAACCGTCATCGCCGGAGACTGTCACTACATCAAACACTGCATCCCCGATGGCATGGACGGCAAAATCATCGTCACCAACACCACCACGCCCGAAGATGTGGAACTCTTCCGTTCGTTGGGCGTCAAATACCTGATCACCACCACGCCGGTACTGGACGGTCGCTCGTTCGGCACCAATATGATGGAAGCCGCGTTGGTGGCCGTTTCTGGCAAAGGACGCGCCCTGACCCGAGACGAATACAATGAAATGCTGAATCAGCTCGGCTTCGAGCCTCAATTGCAGGAATTGTAGCCAGCCAAGAAAGAACAAGAAGAAATTCGACCCGCTTTTTGAAATACCAGACTTTTGCAATGGGAATGTCTTTTTATAGTCAAGTTATCACGATCAGAGAGCCGGGATGCGCCCGGCGTGAGGAGTCAGGATGGACGCAATCATAACCGCCGGCGGGATTCCATTGCCAGAAGACCCGCTTTATTCATATACAAACGGCAATTCGAAAGCCATGCTTGATGTGGCCGGGACGCCCATGATCCAGTGGATACTGAACGCTCTCTCCACAGCCAAGAAAGTGGATCGGGTCATCATCGTCGGGCTGACAGAGAAAAGCGGGGTCACCTGTGAAAAACCTTTGTTCTTCGTACAGAACCAGGGTGGCATGCTGGCAAACATCATCGCCGGCGTAAACAAAGTACTCGAACTGGAGCCGAAGACGGAATACACTTTGCTGATTTCATCCGACATTCCCGCTCTGACCGGCGAGATGGTGGACTGGCTGATCAGCAAATCCGAAAAAACGGAAGACGACATCTACTACGGCGTCATCCCGCGCGATGTGATGGAGAACCGTTTCCCCAACTCGCGGCGCACCTGGACTCACTTGAAAGATATGGATGTCTGCGGGGCGGACTTGAGCGTCTCTCACGTACGGATGGCAACCGAGCACCTCGACCTGTGGGAGGCCCTGATTGGCAAGCGAAAATCGCCACTTCGTCAGGCAGGCCTGATTGGTCTGGACACGCTACTGCTCCTGGCGCTGCGCCAACTCACATTGGAAGATACAGTGGAACGCGTCTGCAAACGGATCGGCATTCGGGGCAAGGCAATCGTCTGGCCGTGGGCGGAAGCCGGCATGGATGTAGATAAACCCCACCAGTTGGAGATCGTGCGCGAAGCGTTGACAAATCCACAAACAGAATAACAATTGGGAATCAATCCATTGAGCACCTTCGAAACGATCTTGCAAAGAGACCGCGACTGGTCCTACGCCCTGCGCGTGGCTGAAAAGCCAGGCTTGCGCCGTACCTGCGCGATGGTCTTCGCCCACTCTGGAGACTCGTGGTTCTGGGGCCTGGGGATGGTGATTTTGTGGCTGTTGGGGAATCCGTTCTGGAAGAAATGGGCGTTCTATGAACTATTCTGGATCTCCGTGCTGGCTGCCGTTGTCATGACGCTTAAATTCATCATTCGCCGGCGTCGGCCCGAAGGCGAGTGGGGAGCGATCTATCGCAACACCGACCCGCATTCATTTCCATCAGGACATGCCGCACGCTCCTTCCTGATTGCCCTGCTGGCGACTTTCCTCGGTCCGAGTTGGTTGGTCGTCGTACTATGGGTTTGGGCGCCGCTGGTCTCGGTTGCGCGTGTGGCAATGGGGCTGCACTATCTGTCAGATGTGGTTGCCGGGCTGATGATCGGCCTGCTGGCCGGGTTGATCGGCTACCAGCTTTCAGGGCATTTCTTTGCCGCCCTGCAAACACTGATCAGTCTGCCCCTCTGGTAAACTTTTTCAGTTTTTTGGATTTCTTCAAGAAGGGTATGGATGTAGGCGGCGCGGAGCCCGCCTACATCCATACCCATTTGCCCCATCCGACGGTTCTCGACTCAGAACGAGAAGCTTTCTCCCGGTTTCAACACATGGACTTTGGCGCTGGTCTCTTTCTCGACGCGCGCGGCCCAGGCGTTGGCATCCTGTTTCAGCAGGTCGAATGTGTTGTAATGAATGGGGACGACATGCCGGGGAGTCAACAATTTGACGGCGCGCAGCGCATCGTCGGGGCCCATAGTGAAGTTGTCTCCAATCGGAATGACGGCCAGATCGAGGCCTTCCTCGCCGATCAATTTCATATCGCCGAACAGCCCGGTGTCGGCAGCCAGGTAAATCTTCTGCCCGCCGTTCGTCGTCAGCAGGAAACCGGTTGGGTTTCCGCCGTTGGAACCGTCGGGGAGGGCCGATCCGTGCAGGGCCAGGGTCAGCTTCAAATATCCGAACGGATATCTGAAGCCGCCGCCGATGTGCTGGGCGTGGGTCTTTTCCAGGCCTTGCTTTTCCAGCCAATTGATGATCTCAAAGTTGCTGATGACGGTGGCGCCGGTGCGTGTGGCAATGCTGACCGCATCGCTGATGTGGTCGCCGTGGCCGTGGCTGACCAGGATAAAATCTGCCTTGACATTCTCGGCGCTGGTGGAAGCCGCCGGATTGCCGCTAAAGAAAGGGTCGATGATCAGGTGGGTACCGTCGGTCTCAAGGCCTAACGTGGCGTGCCCAAACCAGGTTAATGTATTTGACATGTCTTCCTCCTGAGATTCGATTTCTTGCTCGCTTTATTGGTAACATCTTAATGAACAAGGGGAACGGGGGTGTGCGGGCGGCTTTACCACCCGCACACCCCCATCCTCCCCCAAGTTGTTGAGAAGATACCTTTATTGTACATCGGGCGTAACCCAATGAGATTAAAGGTTCCCGAAGAATTGTGCCAAAGCCAGAGAGGTGGAAATGACGCCGATTTCCAAAGACCCGCCAAATTCGTCACGCCACAGGATGAAATATTATCTATAATAGTTACAATTTTCCCGTCTGTACGAGCCGGCTGCATCGCGCTGACTTCAGAAAGTCATTATCCTGCGTCCATTGATCGAGGTGTTTCCATGCAAAAACCGTCCTGGCAAGAGCGCCTACGCTATCGTATCGACAACGCTTTATCGCGCGGTACGCTCATTCTGATCGGTTGGCTGGCGCTGGCAACGCTGGTCATGGTTGTGGCAATGACGGTCCTTTCGTTATTGCCCGGCGTGCGCCCCGAGAACACCGGCCTGAAAGAAATCTTCTGGGATGTCCTGTTCCAGGCCCTGACGCCGAATCCTTTCGACGTAACCGCCCCGCTGCTTTTTCTGTTGGTGATGTTGGTGGTCACACTTGGCAGCCTGTTCATGGTCAGTATCCTGATCGGTATCCTGACCACCGGCATCGAAAACCGCATCGAACTATTACGCCGGGGTCGCTCACGGGTGCTGGAAAAAGAACACACGATTATTTTGGGCTGGTCACACCAGGTCTATACCGTCATTTCGGAGTTGGTCATCGCCAACGAAAACCGCAAACAGGGCGCTGTGATCGCCATCCTGGCAGACAAAGACAAGGTCGAGATGGAAACCGCCATCCGCGAGCGCATCCCGAACACCGAGAACACGCACGTTATCTGCCGCTCGGGCAGCCCCATCGACCCGACCGACCTGGAAATCGTCAGCCCGCACACCGCCCGTTCGATTATCATCCTGCCACCCGAAAGCGACGATCCCGACACCTTCGTCATCAAAACGATACTGGCAATCACCAACAATCCACATCGGCGCGCTGCGCCCTATCACATCATCACCCAGATTCGTGACGAGAACGACATCGAGGTCGTGCAAATGCTCGCCACCCGAGACGATATTCATGCCATACAGGCCAGTGATGTGATCGCCCGCGTCACCGCGCAAACATCCCGCCAGTCTGGGCTCTCCATGGTCTACACCGAATTGCTGAACTTCAGCGGCGATGAGATTTATTTCAAAGAGGAACCTACGCTTTCCGGCAAGACCTTCGGCGACGCACTCTTTGCCTATGAAGACTCGGCCGTTGTCGGGTTACGCTTCGCCAACGGCACGATCAAACTCAACCCGCCCATGGACACGCGCCTCGCGCCGGGCGACAAGGTGATCGCCATCTCTGCCGACGACGATACCGTAATCCTGTCGGGACGGACGACGTTTCCCGTGCACAGCGAGCTGATTCGTCTCAACAGCAAACCCGAAGCGCAACAACCCGAACGCGGATTGATCGTCAACTGGAACCGCGCCGCAAGCACCATCGTCAACGAACTGGACTACTATGTCGCCAAAGGCTCCTCGTTGACCGTCTTCGCAGACGACTGGTTCGAAAGCGCCGTGCACGCCTGCAACGGTCTCAAACGCCAAAAACTTAGCTTCCATGCCGGCAATACAACCGACCGCCGCACCATCGACGAACTGGACTTCGAGGAATATGACCACGTCATCGTACTGGCAGACACAACTCGCTCCGTACAGGAGGCCGATGCGCGCGCGCTCATCACTTTGCTGCACCTGCGCGACATCGCCGACCATCTATCTGCGCCCTTCTCCATTGTCAGTGAGATGCTCGACCTGCGCAACCGCGCACTGGCCGAGGTGGCCCGCGTGGACGATTTCATCGTCAGCGATCATCTAATCAGCTTGATGATGTCGCAGCTCTCCGAAAACGGGGAACTCTACGAGGTGTTTAACGACCTGTTCGACCCGGAAGGATCGGAAATCTACCTGAAGCCCATCAGCGATTACGCTGTGACCGGCCAACCCGTTAATTTCTACACGTTGCTCGAATCGGCCCGACGCCGTGGCGAGGTGGCTATTGGCTACCGTCTGCTGGATAACTCTCATAATTTAGAGCAATCGTATGGTGTATGCACCAACCCCAAAAAGATGAACGAAATCACTTTCAAGGAACACGATAAGATCATCGTCCTGGCAGAACAATGACCTTTATTTAAAAGGCCGGAGACTTGACCTCTCCGGCCTTTTTTCATCTCCTGCGCCATTCACAGCAAGCCTTTATTTCGACAAATACAACGCATCTCATCCAGTTTACGTATATCAACAGGCGCATTTAGGCGCCCTATACTTAAGGAGGACACATGATCGCAAATCTTATTTTAAGCGGGGTTGTACTGCTGGGCATTTTATTTCTGTTTGTCTTGCTCGGCATTCGTTACATCCCCAACAACCGAGTCGGCATTATCGAAAAGCGCTGGAGTTTTAGCAAAGGCTCCGTCAAAAGCGGCTTCATCGCGCTGAACAACGAAGCCGGCTTTCAGCCCAACGTGCTGCGCGGTGGTCTGCATTATCTTATTCCAATTCAGTATGCCGTGCACATCATGCCGCTGGTGACCATTCCACAAGGCAAGATCGGATACATCTTCGCCCGCGACGGCAAACAACTGGAACAGACACAGGTGCTCGCTGCGAATGTCACCGCCAGAGATTTTCAAGATGTGGCGGGGTTCCTCAAAAACGGCGGCCAACGCGGGCCGCAACGCATGATCCTGCGTGAAGGTACCTACGCCATCAACCTGGTGCAGTTCATCGTCATTACCGACGAACGCATCTATTCCCTGCCTTTGAATAAACAGGAATCCGACGTCATCCGTCGTATGGCGGAAGTCATCGCCGACCGAGAGGGATTCCGTCCCGTGGTCATCAAGGATGTCGACGACACCGTTGGCATTGTGACCGTTCACGACGGCTCGTCCCTGATCCAGGGAGAGATTATCGCGCCCATCGTCGGCGACGACCGGGAACAAGCCGAAACTTATCACAACAACTTTCAAGATGCCGACCGCTTCCTGATCGCCGGCGGCTATCGCGGACGCCAGCTACAGGTACTCGTCGAAGGCACCTATTACATCAATCGCCTGTTTGCCACCATCGAGATGATCCCAAAGACGATCATCGATGTTGGCTTCGTGGGCGTCGTCGTCTCTTACACAGGCGAGATGGGCACCGACCTGTCTGGGAAAGGCTATCGCCACGGCGAACTGGTCTCCAAAGGCAAACGCGGCGTGTGGAGCGACTCGCTTATGCCGGGCAAATATGCCTTCAACACTTACGCTGGCAAGGTCATCCCCGTTCCAACCACCAACATCATCCTGAAATGGATCCGCTCCGAGGTCGGCGCACACCGCTACGACGAGAACCTGACCGAGGTCTCCCTCATCACAAAGGACGCCTTCGAACCGTCACTGCCGCTGTCAGTTGTGGTGCATATCGACTACCAAAAAGCGCCGCTGGTAATCCAACGCTTCGGCGATATACGGAAACTCGTCGAGCAAACGCTCGACCCTATGGTGGCGGCTTACTTTAAGAACATCGGCCAGACGCGCACCCTGATCCAACTCCTGCAGGAGCGCAGCGAGATTCAGGATCAGGCCAGCCAGGAAATGAAAGCCAGATTCGCGCATTACAACCTGGAACTGGAAGAAGTGCTGCTGGGCACGCCAACCTCCCCCGAAGGCGACTCGCACATCGAGGCCATTCTGACCCAGTTGCGTTCGCGTCAGATCGCCGCCGAGCAGGTGGAAACCTACGACCAGCAGGAAAAAGCAGCCGTCAAAGAACGCGAACTGCGCGAGGCGGAAGCCCGCGCTCAGATGCAGACCAACATCACTCAGTCTGAGCTGAACATCGACGTCCAAACCAACCAGGGAAAAGCCGAATACCGACGTTCCATCCAGCAGGCCTCCCAGATTCGCGCACTGGCCGAAGCCGAGGCCGAAAAGGTGGCCCGCGTTGGAATCGCCCAGGCCATGGCAACGGAGGAACAGGTGCGGGCCTATGGCGGACCGCAATTCCAGGTGACCCAACAGGTGCTCAACCGCTTTGCCGAAGCCATCCAACAATCCAGGGTGGACGTGGTTCCCCGTGTTATCGTCGGCGGCGACGGCGAAAAAGGCGGCAGCACCGGCAGCATCATGGAAGCGCTACTGGCTATGCTGTTATCTGACCGCTTCGGAGCGTTGGCCCAGCCAATGAATAAAGGAGAACGCTCGGAAGAAATCGAAGATATGCGTAACGAAATCCGCAAGAGCTTGAAAAACAAAATGGATGACAGCAACAACGAAGGGAATGGGAAAGAAAAAGAGTAACACATCCAAGCTTTACAAAAAGGACGGGAAGCAGTTCCCGTCCTTTTTTATTCATCTTTTATTCATCCCGAAACTCACAGGATTGTAAGGCAACCCATTCAGCGAACGAATAAACTTATACGAAGGGTTATGTATAATGGCGTCGAAACCATTGCAGAATAGAACGGGGTTTTGAGAACCCACTTCACAGGAAAGTCTATGAACAGATCAAAGACGTATCTCTTGGGGGACCTACCAACCGAACAAGATACCCTCGATTTCACCCCCTACGTCAACACCCTGGTGGACATCATCGAGTCGCCAACCACCAGTACGCCACTGACCATCGGAATTTTTGGAACATGGGGCTCAGGGAAAACATCGCTGATGCGCATGATCGAGAAAGGATTGCCCAAATCCTTCCGCACGACCTGGTTCAACGCCTGGGTCTACGATAAACAAGAGACTCTCTGGCGCGCCCTGCTGTTAAGCGCGCTGATCGCGCTCAAGGCAGCCGTCCCGGAGGAAAAAACCGAGGATATCGAAAAACTGGGCGACCTGGAGACAGCCCTCTACCAGCCCGTCGACCTGGAGAAAGTCGGCGGTTTAACCGTCGAATGGGGAAAACTTGGGCGGGGGGCTGCCGAAAGCGCCGTCCAGGTTGGGCTGTCGTTCCTGCCCGGCGGCATGGTCATCACCGATCTGCTAAAAGAACTGCGCGACAAGGAGAAATCCGAGCAGGCTATTCTCAAAGTTCTATCGGCCATCCATCGCGAACGCGCCCAGGTTCACATCGAACAGGTCAAATTTCTGGAACAATTTCGAGATCACTTCAAAACACTGACCGATGAATATCTCGTCCAAAGGAATTTGCGCCTGGTGGTTTTCGTCGACGACCTGGACCGTTGCCTGCCCGACAAAGCCGTGGAAGTGCTGGAGGCCATCAAGCTGTTTCTCGACACGCCCGGCTGCGTCTTCGTACTCGGCCTGGACCAGAACGTGATTGCGCGCGGGATCGAAATCAAATACCACGACATCAAAGGAAATGGTCATTCAGAGAATACCTCGGCAAGTTATCTGGTAGACGGAACACGCTACCTGGAAAAAATCATCCAGCTTCCTTTTCAGATTCCACCCATCGAACGCAGCGTAATGGCATCTTTCGTTAACTCGCTGGTCAGCGAGTGGCCGCACCCGGCCTGTCCCCAGGTATTTTCGGAAGGCCTGCGCGACAATCCGCGCCTGGTCAAGCGCACCGTCAACGTCTTTCTGCTGCTCTGGAACCTGGCACAGAAACGCGCCGACCAACTCCAGGGCGTTATCAAACCGGTACGATTGGCCAAACTGGTTACTATCCAAGCCATCTATCCGGAACTCTATGAGCTACTCAAGGAAACGCCGCGCTTCCTGCGCGACCTGGAAGATTATTACATGACCGAGTTTATGCCGCCGGTCAACAGTCTGGCCCACATGGGAAAGAAGCGTCACGTCGAACTTCCCCCGGCCTTGACCGCTTTTGCCACACATGAATCGGTACGACGTGTTTTGACTCTCCACCCGCCTGAAATGCCGGACGCCAACTTTAGCGAACTCACCCCCGAAGAGATTCGCCGTTACTTCACGCTCACCCGCCGCACCGAGACGACAAAAACGAGCGCCAACGCCCCGCGACTCTTCTTCGAGCCCCAAATGATTCATATCCCTGCTGGAAGTTTCATCATGGGATCGACCGAAAAACAAACACAGGAACTCGTCTCCAACGGCGTAGAGCCAGACCGGGCGCTGCGTGAATTTCCGCAACACATCGTGCATATTTCGGAATTCTACATCGGCAAATACCACGTGACGAACCGTGAATACCAGGCTTTCGTAATGGACACCGGTTACCAACCGCCAGCCGGTTGGGACGACCACAAATATCCTGAAGACAAAGGCGACCATCCGGTGGTCAACGTCTCTTGGGAGGCGGCCATCGAATATTGCCAGTGGCTCAGTGAACACACCGGCAAACATTACCGCCTGCCCACCGAAGCAGAATGGGAAAAAGCCGCACGCGGTACCGACGGGCGAATCTACCCCTGGGGAAACCACTTCGACCCGCAGCACTGCAATACGGCCGAATCCAAACTGGGTGACACGACCCCCGTCGGGCAGTACTCTCCCCAGGGCGATAGCCCTTATGGCTGCGCAGATCTGATCGGAAACGTCTGGGAATGGTGCGCCGACTGGTTCGACCCGGATGAGTACGATTACCGTAAAGGGCACGTCGTCAAGGATCCCAAAGGCCCGGCCGAAGGACAATTCCGCGTCCTACGTGGCGGTTCATTCATTCTGGACCGCACCAGCGCGCGCTGCGCCGTTCGCTTCAGGATGAATCCGTATTACTGGTTTGATTTCGGCTTTCGGGTGGCGATGAGCACGTGAGTTGTGATTCCCCATCAATGCTCATTTTTGTGCCCGGAAATCAAGCGCACGGCACGTTGCCAGGAATCCCGCTCGCCGCCAAACGGCTCGCCCGAAAACTGGTAGTCGTTCTTACGGATGAACTCTGCCAGCTCTACACGCAGGCTTTTCATACTCTCCATTTGGATCGCCAGGAGAGCGTTACGCTTGTCGGCCTGGGGCAAATGCTCCAACACCTGTCGCAAGTGGGGAATGCACAATCCCTGTGATGTCTCCAGCGCCGCTATGAATTCTTCGTCCGGCAAATGCTTGGAGAACTCGACCCAGATGCGTCTCCGCAGGCTATCCAGATGGGCACAGGCCGGGCATACTTCACGCGGCGCAGCAACCTTTTGCTGCTGTTCCAATTGGGTAAGGGTCACACGCAACAAGTCTTCATAAAGGATCGCCAATCCAAAAGCATTCCCAATCATCCCATCCATGGCCAGGCGCGCATGTTCAGGACAAAATCCCAGGCTGGCGCGGATATGCCGACGCAACGCGTAATCGTTGACTTGCTCGTAAAACAAATGATCCAGGTAGCGCCGCACCGAGGCCTGTTCCATCTGGCAGACGGGACAACCGGGCTGGCGGCAGGTCTCGAGCAACGCATCATACGTGGCAGAATGGGTCATGTTGGCCTCGTAAAGAGGCTGATGCTCTCGATGTGATAGGTCTGCGGGAAAAGGTCGAACGGTGTGACTTGTTCCAATCGGTAACCGCCGTCCAGCAAGCGGCGCGCATCGCGCGCCAGGGTGGCTGGGTCGCAGGAAACGTAGACCAGGCGACCCGCCGCGAGGGTCAGGAGCGCTGCGAGGGCTTTCTTCTCCAACCCGGCGCGCGGTGGATCGACGAGCACCGCGTCTGGTCGGACGCCCAGGCTGGGCAGGACGACCTCTGCCGCTGCTTCGTAAAGCTCCACATTCTCGAATTCATCCAGGTTGACGGCAAAATCCTCGCAGGCCGACGGCGAGGCTTCCACCCCGATCAGGCGCCGATAGCGTGGGGCCAGAAAAGCCGAGAATAAACCGACTCCGCAATAGACTTCCAGAATTGTGGACGAAGGAGGCACTTCGTCGAACAGGGATAAGACGTGCTCGACCATTTTGGCCGCCATGGCAGTGTTTACCTGAAAGAAGGAGGCGGCCGAAACACAAAACCGGCGGCCTAGCACCTCAAAGAGCAGGTCGGGCTCTCCGGCCAATGTGACGGCGTCGTCGCCTGCCAAGTGCACAACCGAAATCCCGGATTCGAGTTCCAGGGCGGGTACGTCGGCGGATTGCGACTCGAGCATCAGCATCAATTCATCGTCCACGCCGCAGCGCAACGGGACCCGTTCAAGGGGCGTTCCGGGCTCGAATTCGAGGCGCGGCCACAGGGCATCGAGTGCAGCAACAGGCAGGTGACATTCGTCGACCGGCAGAACAGCCTGCGGGTGGCCCGCTGCGGCGAATCCTAAACGGCCAGAGTCCGTTAGATGAAATTGAACGTGGTTACGATAATTCCATTCCACGGGCGAGGGGACGATGTCGCGCATGGGTGGTTCCGTAATGCGCCCAATGCGCGTCAACTGTTCGCGCAGAATGTCCATTTTGGCCGTCAACTGGGCTGCATACGGCAGGTGCTGGTAGTGGCATCCACCGCAGACGCCGAAATGGGCGCAACGCGGCGTAATGCGCGCCGGCGAGGGCGTGAGCACTTCCAACAACTCGGCGCGCGCGAAACTGCGCTTCTCCTCGCGCAGGCGCACACGCACACGTTCCCCTGGCAGCGCAAAAGGCACAAAGACCGCGCGGCCATCGTCCAAGCGTCCCATGGAGTCGCCGCCGTAGGTCAGCGTGGTAGGAACAATTTCAACCGTTTTGTCCATAAAAGCCAAGGGGGACACACGGTTGTGTGTCCCCACAATTTTCTGACGAAGGTCACTTATGATGCTCTAGGATTTCCCGTGGTGATAAAAAGAGCCCCACTTATTTGATGAAGAGGGGCAGAATAAATGAGAGCGCGATCAACACGGCAAAGAACGTGGCAGCCAGCACGCCAATGCGCTTAAGGTCGTGTTTGATATAGGTATAGTCGGGGTTGAATTCCACCGATACCGCATTGCGTTGGATACCGGCAAATGTCGGGGCCGACTTGATGCTCGATCTTCTTCTGGATTTTTTTGCCATATTTCTCTCCTAAGGATTTTGTAACACAGCGGAAACAACGATCCGCTGTTTATCAACGAGGTAAGGATAACACGAAATCAACGTTACGACGGCATTCGACGTGGGCGCCATCACTTCCACTTGCGTGGGCTCGACGATCTGTGTACCGGTGACGACGTACGTATACTGACGTTGACTGGTATACAGGACGACAACATCGCCGGCTTTGAGCTTATCCAGGTCACGGAAGATCTCGCCAAAAATGTCGTTGTGAGCCGACAAGACCATGTTCCCTGACTCACCCGGATTTGGCGTCCCCACATGTTGGCCGACGCCCTTCTTGAGCTGTTCCCAGCCGTCCCCCTGCACCACGGGCGCATCCACGTTGATCGCCGGAACCTGGATACGAATGGCTTGCTGCGGGCCGGCAGTGGGTACCGGAATATTGGCAATCGACTGCGCGATGGGCCGCAAATGCTCCGGGATTTCGGCTTCGTTGGGCTGCGCCCCTTGCGGCGAGTTCGGCGGCGTGTGTCCCGAAGGCAGCACCACGGCAGTGATGAGCGGCGTCGGCGAGGGCGTCGCCTGCTGAAAGGAGGCCACCGCATTTCGATTGAGCGTCTGCAGGATGGAAAGGCCGTTGGCGACAACGCCGATAAGCCCAACGACCGCCAGCACTTCAACGGCCAACAGCGCCCGATCGATCCAAACACGACGCCGACTACGGGGCGTTGCGGCCTGGGCCGTCTCGGCGGCCCCGGGCGTATCCACTACGCGCCCCAGCCGAAGGTCCGACTCCACATCGGGCGAAACATCCGGAGCAACAGAGACCACGCGGCCCGTCCGGCGAAAGTGCTCCAGGCGGTCTTTGCGTGACACCCGGCGTTTATCCAGCAACAAACGGCGCAGTTCTTCTACCGAGAGATCTTCCGGACGCTTTTCAGTCATGCAAGGAGATTATACCGCAAGGCCTTAAGGGTTGTCTTGCGACAAAATGTGATTCATTGGGAATCTGCGGAAAGAATTTCAAGACGCGAGTTGTGCCTTTGCCAAGGTTCTCGTCCACCATTATCCGCGCGTCTACGGTTGGTCACAATTTTTCAACTGGAAACCCATGTTACAAACCTTGAATGATTTGCTCGTCTTATGATGGGAACTGGTCGTCAGAAAAGAACATGTACAAATCCGAAACAGTGAAGGCTAATCTCGGCGCACTCTTCAACCGATTCAATAGCCACAAGAGCCACAAAACGGTCTAGACAAGTACAAAATTACAGGTTGCCATTCGAAGGAATCTCTGTATAATGAACTTACTCTTTCGCTTCGCCGATCTGGATGGGGCGAAATACTCATAATGAGGAGGATCGAAATGGCATTCAGCTATAAAAATTCACGTGGCACAACCTACTTCCTTCACGCTAAAATAACGACGAGTAACGGAAAATCACGCACACTTTATTTTTTCGCAAAGGAGCAGAAAAGCGGTGTATTGGACGCAGTGCCATCCGGCTACAAAGTAGCAGAGACGCCAAACGGCCTGCCCGTGCTTAAAAAGGCATAACGAATGCAAACCGGTTCTCGCCACGGAGAGCCGGTTTTTTTTCGACCCTCAAAGATTTCTCGAAAACAAGAAAGTAAGAGGGCCATACGCAGTAGAAGCGAAACTATTTTGTCATGACGATTCTCAGAAGCCTCAAATATGTTGCATTAAGCGGCAAGCCCAGGTAAGATAAATCCAGGAAATCGCAGAAACCGGCATAGCATTGGAGGCAGGTATGGAAATTCTCGGCATCGATATTGGTGGGACTGGGATCAAAGGCGCGCCCGTCAACACCGACACAGGCGAGTTGCTCGCGCCCCGCCAACGCATCCTAACGCCCAACCCGGCCAAGCCCAAACCCGTCGCCAAAGTGGTGGCAGAACTTGCCAACCGTTTTAAATGGGTGGGCCCCATTGGAATCGGCTTTCCGGCTGTGGTCAAGCATGGCGTTACTTTGACAGCCGCCAACGTTCACAGGAAGTGGGTCGACTTGGGCGCAGAAGAACTGCTCGCAGAAACAACCCATTGCAGGGTGCACATGATCAACGACGCGGACGCCGCCGGGATGGCTGAGATGAAGTTCGGGGCAGGCAAGGGCCGCAAAGACCTGGTATTGATGATCACCATCGGTACCGGCATTGGCACGGCACTTTTCTATCAAGGCATATTGGTGCCCAACACCGAGCTGGGACATATCGAGATCGAGGGCGAGGACGCGGAAAAAACGGCCTCTGAGGTGGTGCGCATCCGGGAAAAGCTCAGTTGGAAGAAATGGAGCGAACACTTCAACACATATTTACAAGAAATCGAGTCTTTGTTGTGGCCAGACCTGATCATCCTGGGGGGTGGGGCCAGCAAGGAGGCCGAGAAGTTCCTGTCGCGCCTGGATGTACGGGCGCAGGTCGTCCCGGCGGCATTACTCAACGAGGCAGGCATCGTCGGGGCGGCGCTCGCCATGGAACAAGTCCTGCTTCGTGAGCAGAAAAAAGGCAAAAGGTAGGGGATGGCGCACTTCCTCGTCACACAATTGCGCTTCGCGCGCAGCGAATTCGTCCGTGGATTGGAAGGCATCTCTGCGGAGGACGCCGTCAAACGTCTCATGCCGATGAACTGCATCAGTTGGATGATCGGCCATCTTGCCGACCAGGAGCAACGCTACTGGGTGCTGCATGCGCAGGGCCATTTGGTCGTTGCCGGGCTGAATGAACGGGTGGGAAACGGCCAACCCGCCAGCACGCCACCTTTGGACGAAATGTGGAGCGTCTGGAAGGCGATCACTGCCGCCGCCGATGAATATCTCGACACATTGACCTCGGAGATTCTGGCGAACACGCATCAACTGCGCGACAGCAAGCCCATGGACGACAATCTAGGCACACTGCTTCTCCGTAATATTTACCATTATTGGGTTCACACAGGCGAGGTCTCGGCCATCCGCCAGATGCTCAACCACCCACAGCGGCCTGAATTCGTCGGTGACATGAGCGCAGTTAATTACCAGTGAAAAGAGTGCCCTGCCTACAAGCTATTTTCTCTTTGATTCGTGCTAGAATGCTTGCAAAGGAGTTTTGGGTTCTTTGAGATTTCCAGTGGTACGTGAGTAGGCGCCACCCATCTGCCTTATGCTGCTGATTCCCAGAGAGCCAAGTCTTAAGCACACAGAGGTTGTACGAAGAGAGGTAAACGTATCATGAACTTCCGGGTTGGAATCGAGAATAATAACGAGGGCATCCGCTCCATTGCCTGGGCATTGGAGCATCCCGGCTGTTACGCCTACGGCAAGAACGCCGACGAGGCCTTGAACCGCTTGCCGGCTGCCATCCGCGCCTATTCGGATTGGATCAACCATCACGGACCCTCCTGGCTGCGGGCGGAGCACATCGAACTGAATGTTGAGAGCGTGTGGGACGATTACTACGTCAACGATAAGTTGGAACGCGTCCCGGCCAGCGAGGACGCGCTGACGGTTGAGTCCTGGTTCCAGTATGACTGGAAACCGTTGACCGCAGATGAGATCGAGCGCGGCCTGAAATTGCTCGAATGGAGCCGGGCCAGCCTGCTCAAATTGACCAGCGACTTGAGCCCGGAAAAGCTCGACCAGCGTTATCCAAACGAACGCTGGAGCATCAGCGGTATTCTGCGTCACCTGGGCGGGGCCGAATGGTGGTACATGGACGGCATTGGCAAGGCATTCCCGAAGAGCCGCCTGCCCAAAGAGACCATGAAACGTCTGGAAAAAGTTCGTGCGGCGTTAATCGGGGTGCTGCCCAAACTGGAAGGCGTCAAACTGGTTAGCGGCAGGGATGGCGAATTCTGGAGTCCGCGTAAAATGCTGCGCCGCGCGCTGTGGCACGAACGCGACCACACCGACCACATCCGCAAATTGTTGTAGTTGGGCTACAATTTTCGTCTGTTCGCCGCGAACAAGAAAAGGGGAGAAACCGCACGTGACGGCGATCTTTGCAACTGGTCGTTGCTATCGCCCTGACAGCACACTCAATTGATTCCTTCCCGGAAGACCCAGGAACCTGGAGGCAAACATGGAAACTCGTGAATTGGGACACACCGGTTGGCAGGTGTCCACCATCAGTTTTGGCACATGGGCCATTGGCGGCACCTGGGGCGAAGTGGACGACAAAATATCGCTCTCGGCCCTGCACCGCGCTCTCGACCTGGGTGTGAACTTTTTCGATACGGCAGATGTCTACGGCGACGGGCGCAGCGAACGCCTGCTGGCGCAACTTCGCAAAGAGCGCAGTGAACCTTTTTATATCGCGACGAAGGCCGGACGACGGCTGGATCCGCACACCGCCGAGGGGTACAACCGTCAGAACCTGACCGCTTTTGTAGAACGCAGCCTGAAGAACCTGGAGACGGAGGCGTTGGACCTGCTCCAACTGCATTGTCCGCCCAGCGAAGTCTATTACATGCCCGAAGTCTTTGACGTGTTGGACGATCTGGTCAAAGCTGGAAAACTACGGTATTACGGCGTCAGCGTGGAGAAGGTTGAAGAGGCGCTCAAGGCCATCGAATATCCGGGCATTCAATCGGTGCAGATTATTTTCAACATCTTCCGCCAACGTCCCAGCGAACTGTTCTTCGAGCAGGCGCAGCGCCGTCAGGTCGGCATTCTGGCCCGTGTACCGCTGGTGTCTGGGTTGTTGGCCGGCAAATTCACCTCCACGAGTCGCTTTGCAGCAGACGACCATCGCGCTTTCAACCGGAACGGCGAGGCCTTCGACCGCGGCGAAACTTTTGCCGGAATCGACTACGAAACCGGGCTGCGGGCAGTGGAGGCTTTGCGTCCCCTGGTACCGTCAGGCCAGACCATGGCCCAGTTTGCGCTACGCTGGATTTTGCACTTTCCCGCGGTGACTTGCGCCATCCCTGGCGCCAAACGCCCGGCGCAGGTGGAGGAAAACGTCACCGCCGCCGACTTGCCGCCGTTGTCAGAGTCGACGATCGAGGCCGTGCACGAAGTTTACGATCATTATGCCCGCCCGCACGTGCATCATTACTGGTAAACCAGCCGCCGGCCAGAGCTGCCAAGCACTACAAAACTGTGAGCTTCACAAACAAAGAGTCCCCCGGTTTTGATGTAAAATTTTAATCTGGAGTGCTTGCCATGAACATTCTCGTTACTGGCGTCACTGGTCTGGTTGGCAACCTGGTTGCGCGTCGTCTGGCATCCCAGGGCCACAAAGTTCGCGGAATGGTACGCAATTCCCAACGTACCGGCACGCTGCGCGAGGCGTTGAACGAAGTAGTCGAGGGAGACGTCGAACGTCCCGAAACGTTCGAACACATCGCCGAGGGGATCGATTCCATCGTCCATTGCGCCGGACTGGTGGGCTCCGGGCGCGGCACCGAAGACGATTATATGCGCATCAACGCCGAGGGCACGCGCTCCCTGTTGCGCGTGGCCCGCGAGGCCGGTGTGCAGCGCTTCGTCTTTATGAGCACGGTGGGCGTATACGGCACACACGTCTTTGGCGGGAATATCAAGGAAGATACGCCCTACCAGAGCAGCACGGGCTACACCGCCAGCAAAATCGCCGCAGAACAAACCCTCCGCGCTTTCGGCGTCCCCTACGTCATCTTGCGCCCTTACTGGATCACCGGCGGCGGCGACCGCTTTCTAATCCCGCAGGTGGCCTATCTGTTGAAGAATGGCACCTTTACCTACATTGGCAAAGGGGATCAGGAATGGTCGTTGAGCGCCGCCGAGAACGTTGGACAGGCAGCGGCGCTGGCCGCCGTCCATCCACAGGCCGCCAACCGCATCTACAACGTGGCCGACGCTACGGTCAAGGTCAAAGACACCGTCGACATCATTGCGCAGACGTTGGGCGTGCCCCAGCCGACCAGGCATTCGTCTGTGGTCGGAGCAGCCTTCCGTTCTCTGCTCAACCGCTCCCCCGATAACCCGGCGCACATGACCGTTGACCTGTTCTCACCGCTCTTTCGCAGCATCACCATCAACTCCGACCGCATCCGCACAGAGCTGGGTTGGGAACCGGAGGTGCCCTGGCAAGACTCGCTGCGGGCCGGCACCCTGGAGTGGAAACAGAAAAACTGGAACTGAACCTGGCTTATCGCCAGGTTTTTTTGCTCTCCAAGGTTTTCCGTGGTAGGGATAGATATGGGGGAATGTGCGGCGCTTCATCACGCTAATTCTCCAAGACTCCCAAAGAACCGTCGCTCAAAAGGTGGATTTTTCGGTACAATCAGGCATTCTGACCGGTAGGAGAGAGCGATGGCTAAAAAGAAGGAATATATCCCCAAAATTGCAATGAGCATTTATGCGCATCCTGATGACCAGGAATTTGGCGTGGCCGGCACACTCGCCAAGTGGGCGCGCGCCGGCACCGAGATCATCTCCGTCGTCATCACCAGCGGCGACGCCGGCTCGAACGACCCGGCCAGGGATACCGCTTACAAAGCCGAACTGACCCGTATCCGCGAGGAAGAACAACGCGCTGCCAACCAGGTGATTGGCGTCAAAGAAGGCATCTTCCTGCATTATCCCGACGGAGAGCTGGTTGCCACGATCGAACTACGCAAAGAGCTGACCAAACTCATCCGGCGCTACAAGCCCGACGTGGTCGTGACGGGCGACCCACAAGGTGTGTTCTACGGAAAAGACTACATCAACCACCCCGACCATCGCGCCGCCGCCGAAGCTGCCACGTACGCGACCTTCCCCTCGGCAGGCAGCCGTCTGTTGTTCGCCGACCTGCTCGACGAGGGGTACGAACCTCACAACGTCAAGAAGCTATATATTCACATGGCCTCACGGCCCGACACCTGGGTGGACATCAGCAAGACCATCGACATCAAGGTGGAGGCGCTCAAGAAGCACGTCAGCCAGATTGGCGATTGGGACGTGCGCAAAGAGATGCGCGCCTGGGCCAGGGCTGCGGGCCGCAAGAAGATGCTCAAGTTCGCCGAAACGTTCAAAGTGATGCGGCTGGTAGACGAAGAATAACGGCAAAGATCAGCAGCATTGGGTGTCAATCAATCAGAACAGGAAATAGCCCAACAGCGCGGCGGCCACCGTCAGTGTCAGGTTGTCGATGTCCTTATAAGGCAGCGACTCCACCGCCGCAGCGAGCAACGCAATCAACGTCACCGGGAGCAGGGAATACGCAAAAGGGGCAGCGAACACGCCAGCAGCCACGTAAACGCTCAGGACGAGCAGTGCCAGGCTCCAGCCGCCGAGGAAGACGCTGATCGAGCCGGCAACGCTCTTTTCACGCGACCAGGGCAAACGGGGGGAACGAACGCGCCGCCCGACGAGGTCGGCAATGCCGTCGCCGCCGCACATCAACATCAGCGCGACGATGCCTGTTGGCGAGTCCTTCCAAAAAATCAATGTAAGCAACACGAATACGATTCCGTAGTATAGCGGCCCGCGCAGAATCTCGCGCCGGTCGCCGCTGCGCGACATGGCCTGAACGGAGGCTTCGTCCTTGACCAGCCCAAAGCCAACCAGCGCGAACTGTACGGTGATGGCAAGCGGTACCAAGGCGGCCAGCCAGCGCGCGTCGGGCGTATCTTGAAAGAGCAGCCAACACAGCACATAGATTGGGCCGGTGCCGATGTGGATGATTTTGCGGCTCAAGCGGCTCTCGATCCAGCCACGCTGCGCAGCAAAGTCCAACAGGCGCAACCAGGCCAGCGCGGCAGCAAAGGTCAAGATGGTGGCAAAGATGTTATTCATGCGGTCTCCAATGGGTGGCGGGGCGGTTCGAGAGTCTTGCAAACCTTTCCAATAACAACACCACGCGATCTTGCAAGAAACGCCGCCAAACAGGCCATACGCAGGCTCTTGGGAGTATGACGAAACAGATATAATGAGCGCAATTTATGGACAACCTCCCTTCGCCTGCTCAAGAATTTTGGCGCGGTGCGCGCGCCGAACTGCCAATCCTGCTAGGCGTGATACCTTTCGGTATGATCTATGGCATTCTGGCGCTCAGCGCCGGACTCAGCCCCACCGCAGCGCAAAGCATGTCGGCTATCGTCTTCGCCGGTTCGGCGCAGTTTCTGACCGCGCAATTGGCCTATGCCGGTGTACCGGCGCTGATCATCATCTTGACAGGATTCGTGGTGAACCTGCGACACGCCCTGTACAGTGCGTCGCTCTCGCCCCACATCAAAGACCTGAATCCGCTCTGGAAAACAGTGCTTTCGTACCTACTGACCGACGAGGCTTACGCCGTGACGGTAACGCATTACAATCGCGGCGATAACCCCGTGCACAAACATTGGTTCTTTTTGGGAGCCGGTTTGGCTTTATGGACCTCGTGGCAGATCAGTACCGGGATGGGGATTTTCGTCGGGGCGCAGATTCCCGCGAACTGGGGCCTGGATTTCACCCTGGCTTTGACATTTATTGCCCTGGCCGTCCCCGCCATTGAGGACCGGCCCAGCCTGCTGGCCGCCGTCTCCGCCGGCCTGACCACCGTCCTTGCTTCTGCCTTGCCCTACAAACTAAGCCTGCTGGCAGCGGCCTTCGTGGGAATTTCCGTCGGCCTGTGGAGCGAAAAGAAATGAACAACATCTGGTTTGCCATGATCGGATTGGGGATTTTGACCTTTCTGACGCGCTACTCATTCATCGTGCTCTTTCATCGCATGGACACCCCGGCACTCGTCAAACGCGGACTCCGCTTCGTACCCGTGGCCGTGCTAACGGCCATCTTCGTCCCTGAGCTGGTCATGCCAGACGGCGCCCTGGCCCTCGCCCCCAGTAATTTACGTCTGCTGGCAGGATTGGTCGCCATCCTGGTGGCTTGGCGCACCAAAAACGTGCTCTGGACCATTGTGATTGGCATGGCCGTGTTTTGGGGTTTGAAAGCAATTGGGGGAACGTAACCACAGGCACATCATGAGAAAAATGTAATTTTTGTCTTGCATCCCAGAAGTATTTGTGCTAGAATCCCGCACGTTCGGCCAATATCGCAAGCACCGAAAAGTGGGCAAGCCCCACTTTTCTGCTTGTATGGGTATTCGCTTTATCCGGCATTCGTCTCTTTGGGGAGTACGCTTCAGTATGAAAAACGAGTTTAGTCTGGCTTTCAATGAAGTTCTGGAAGAAAAACAGCTTCCAAAAGAAGTCATCTTGAGCGCATTGGAATCGGCGATGGTGTCAGCTTATCGACGCGCCGTTAACGCTTCGAGCGCCCAGCACGTGGAAGCCAAGGTTGACCCTGAAACCGGCAAAGTGACCATTTACGCCGAGAAAGAGGTCGTCGAGGGTGTGCAAGATGAGCGCACCGAGGTCGAACTGGAGGACGCACACCAAGTCGATCCGACGGCGGAAGTCGGCGACATGGTCATTGTCGAGAGCACACCTGGGGATTTCGGGCGCGTGGCTGCACAGACAGCGCGTCAGGTCATTCAACAGCGCATCCGTGAGGCCGAACGCAGCGCTCAACTGGAATACTTCGAACGCCAGACCGGTGAAATTATCAGTGGCGTGGTGCAGGCCGTCAACAACCAGACGGTGACCTTGGGCCTGGATATGAAAGCCGAAGGCGTGATGCCTGCCAACCAGAAGATCCCGGGCGAGAGATTCCGGGTGCACGACCGCGTACGCGCCATTATTATGGAAGTCAAAGACGGCGCCCGCGGGCCACAGATTATCCTATCGCGGGCCCATCGAAATTTTCTGCGTCGCTTGTTGGAGAACGAAGTTCCCGAAATCTACCATGGCATCGTCGAGATTCGAGCTATAGCTCGCGAGCCAGGCCAACGCGCCAAAGTGGCGGTTTCGGCAACGCAGCCAGGCGTGGATCCTGTGGGAGCCTGCGTGGGCGTCAAGGGGGTGCGCATCCAGGCCATTGTCAAAGAACTGCACGATGAAAAGATCGACATCATCGAGTGGAATCAGGACTCCGTAATCTACATCTCGAAGGCTATCAGCCCTGCACGCGTCAGTGGTGTATACCTGGCCGACGGAGAAAAGACCGCCACGGTGGTTGTGATGGAAGATCAGCTTTCGCTGGCGATTGGCCGGGATGGGCAAAATGCCCGTCTGGCCGCCAAATTGACCGGCTGGCGCATCGACATCAAATCGGTGGTGGAGGCAGCCGGCGACACGCTTCATAAGCTGCAAACCGAGGCATCTCTGGTGCAAACTGCCGAGGCAGAAGCGGAAAATATGGTGAAGGTGGATGAAATCCTGGTCAAAAAGGCAGAGGGCCGTCCACTGACGCCAGAAGAATACCAGGTATTGGCACAATTCATCGACCGTGTCGAACGGCGCGCCTATGAACGTCAACGCGCTGTGGAACAGGCCGCCGCCGAAAAAGTGGAGGCAGTCCATGCCGAAATCGGTAAAGCGGCTTTCGAACAATCGTTGGATGTTTTGGAACTCCCCGAACATGTTTACAACATCCTGACCGAAGCCGACTACCGCACAGCGGGCGACCTGTTGCTGGCAATGAAACTCGATTCTGACAAGGTGCTTGGCCTGCCCGGCATCGGTCCAAAGGCCATGCAAGCCATCGAAAAAGCTGTCACGGAGGCAACATTTGCCGCACCAGAACCCGTTGTGGAAGAGGAAGTAGCCACCGTCGAAACGGAGACCGAAGCCCCGGTGGAGCCTGAAGCGGTTACTGAACCCGCTACCGAGGCTCCTGAAGAAACGGCTGTCGAAGTCGAAGAGGCAACGGAAGAAGTTGAAGAAGAGCCAATAACCCCTGAAGCAAAAGAGGGCGTGGCGCCGGAAGTGTCCTTCGAGGAGATGTTCAGGTTGCGACCTGAAAACATCGATGCGGATGCGGACGAAGATGAAGAATCCGGCAAAAAGGGTAAGAAATCCAAAAAAGGCAAGAAATCCGTGGAATATGAGTTCGACGAGTCCATCGGTGAGGTCGTTGGTCACAAGAAGCACAAACGCGGCGATGCCGAATGGACCGAAGAAGAATGGTAAAAAACGATGGCCGGGAAACCCGCCAGACCCAGGCACATCCCCCAACGGACTTGTGTGGGCTGCCGTGAAGTGTTGCCGAAGCGTACGTTGCTGCGCATCGTGCGCAGGCCAGACGGGGTTTTCGTCGACCCGACAGGCAAGATGAACGGGAGAGGTGCTTATCTGCACAATCGCAAGTCTTGCTGGGAGCGTGGTTTGAAGGGGCCGCTGGCGAATGCGCTGAAAGCGACCCTGACAAGCGAAGACCGGCAGCGGCTGGAAGAATTCCTGTCCACGCTACCGGAAGATTCCGCCGAGACCCCGGCGGGGCAAGCGGCGGAATCGTCGAATGCCTGAGTGTAAACGCAATGTGAAAGTATAGAATCGCTCACACGGCACACACCAGGCATCCGCTCGCAAGGGTGGGACGCATTTCATCGCAGGAGTTGTCCTTATGAGCGATAAAAAACTTGAAATTCCCGCGGGCCTGAGTGTCCGCGATCTCGCCGAGAAAATGGGCGCCAGCCCAATCGACATTATCAAGAAATTAATGGCGAACGGTGTGATGGCCTCCATCAACCAGATGGTCGATTTTGACACTGCCGCCATCGTCGCAGCCGAATTTGGTTACGAAGCCGTCCCCGAAGCGCAGGTTGTCGAGAAAAAGGAAGAAACAGGCGAGGTACCGCTTTGGCGGCAGAAAATTGCCGACGAAAAGGAAGCTGATCTGGTCAGCCGGCCTCCGGTGGTGACCATCCTCGGTCATGTGGATCACGGCAAGACCTCGCTGTTGGATGCCATCCGACAGACGAATGTAGCCAGCGGCGAGGCGGGTGGCATCACACAACACATTGGCGCGTATCAGGTCGAAAAAGAAGGACGCCTGATCACATTTCTCGATACGCCCGGTCACGCAGCGTTCACGGCCATGCGCGCCCGTGGCGCACAAGGCGCCGACATTGTGGTGCTGGTAGTGGCAGCCGATGATGGCGTTATGCCACAAACGCGCGAGGCCGTTGCCCACGCAAAGGCAGCCCGCGTGCCGATTGTGGTGGCGCTGAACAAGGTTGATAAATCCAACGCCAACCCAGACCGCGTCAAAAATCAGCTTTCTGAGTTGGAATTGGTGCCGGACGATTGGGGCGGCGATACTACGGTCGTACCCGTTTCGGCCAAACAGAAGACCGGCATCAGCGATTTGTTGGCAGCTATTTTATTGGTGGCGGATAGCACCGATATCCGCGCCAACCCGCAAGGGAAAGTCATCGGTTCGGTGATCGAGGCAGAACTGGATAAAGCCAGGGGGGTGGTCGCTACACTATTGGTGCAAAACGGAACGTTGAAAAGTGGAAACATCGTGGTCGCCGGGCGAGGGCATGGGCGCCTGCGCGCGATGTTCGACTATAAAGGCAAACCCGTCCAAAAGGCAGGGCCTTCCATGCCGGTGTCTGTGCTTGGGCTGAGTGACGTTCCCGCAGCAGGCGAACTGTTCGAAGTGGTCAAAAGCGAACACGATGCGCGTGAGATCGTTCTCGCGCATCAGAATGCCGCCAAGAAACAATCGACAACGGCGAAGATGTCGCTGGAAGACCTATTCGCCAAATACAAAGCCGGCGAGTTGAAGGAACTGCGCCTGATTCTGAAGGCCGACGTGCAAGGCTCGTTGGAACCAATCGTCAAAGAGGTCAACCAATTGGCCAAAGGCAGCACGGAAATTGCCATCAAGGTGCTCTACGCCGAAACCGGGAACATCGGTGAAAACGATGTGATGCTGGCTTCGGCCTCCAAGGCGATCATCGTTGGATTCAACGTCCAGGCGGAAGTTGCCGCCCGGCGGTTGGCAGAGGCGGAGGGCGTGTCCATTCGCCTGTACGACGTGATCTATCGCCTGACAGAAGACATCGAGAAAGCCGTCAAAGGCATGCTCCAACCGGAATATATCGAGAAAGTGGTTGGCAAAGCGCATGTATTACAGGTCTTCCCGATCTCGAAAGTTGGCAAAGTAGCCGGATGCCGCGTAACCGATGGGGAGGTACGTCGCAACGGTAAAATCCGCCTGTACCGGGGCACAGACCTGCTCTACGACGGCGAGGTTGGCTCGCTCAAGCACGAAAAGGAAGATGTACGCGAAGTTCGCCAGGGCTATGAGTGCGGTGTCGGCCTGAAGAACTTCAATAACGTCGAAGTGGGCGATGCGCTCGAATGTTATATTCTGGAAAAAGCTGTGTAGTGTGAACCATGCCATCGGATATTCGCTTGCAACGGATCGCGGACCGCATCCGCGAAGAACTATCGAGCATGTTGCTCAAAGAGATCAGCGACCCGCGCCTGCATCAAATCTACGTGACCGATGTGCGCGTCGATCGTGAATTGGCCTATGCCGACGTATACGTTTCCGCAGTAGAAGGAAAGTCGCGCGCGGCGGATGTCCTTTCAGGCCTGGAAAGCGCCAACGGTTTTTTGCGTCGAGCACTGTCTGCCCGCGTAGAACTACGCGTCTTTCCGCGCTTACGGTTTCATTGGGACCCTACACCCGAAAACGCCGACCACATCGAAGAGGTTTTGTCTCGTCTTCATCAAGAGGAAGACCAATCGTCGGCAACTAAGAAATAAGTCACCTGTACGGCCGGATAAATTTGTGGCAATATCAAAATATCAATTTGGAGGACTTCCCGCAGGCATGAATCTTGATATCAATGCTGCCATTCGAGAGCGTTTTTCTATCGCAAGAACGATCATGATCGTTTCGCACGTTCGCCCGGATGGAGACGCTGTTGGCTCATTATTGGCATTGGGGTTGGCGCTGCAACAGGCTGGAAAAACTGTCCACATGGTATTGGTCGACGGGGTTCCGGCTTCCTTTCGGCATCTACCAGGCAGTGAGCAGGTCACTACCGAGCCGGCAGGGGAAGTCGATGTCTTCGTCAGCGTCGATTGCGCTGACTTCAAACGAACTGGCAGCCCCCTGACGGGCTATCGCAAACCCGATATCAACATCGATCACCATGTGACGAACGAGAATTTTGGAGAATTGAACCTGATCGAGCCTGAAGCGGTGGCGACTTGCGCCATCCTGGCCGACCACATCCCCCTATGGGGACTGGACATCACGCCTCCCGTAGCCGCCAATCTCGTTACCGGCATCATTACCGACACGATTGGATTCCGCACATCCAACACCAACCCGGCTGCGCTCCGTCAGGTTGCTTCCCTGATGGAGACAGGCATCAATCTTCCTGAACTTTACAATACCGCTCTCAACCGGCGTTCCTATCAGGCGGCTCGCTACTGGGGTGCGGGTCTATCCAACCTGAAAGAGACCGATGGTGTCGTTTATGCCACGTTGAGTCTCACCGACCGCAAAGAGAGTGGCTACGAGGGTAATGACGATGCAGACTTGATCAACATTATCTCATCCATCGAAGGTCACACTGTTGGAATGGTTTTCGTCGACCAGGGCGATAGCGTCAAAATTTCATGGCGCGCACTACAACCTGGCATCGATGTCTCAAAGATCGCCAAACAGTTCGGGGGAGGCGGTCATCAGGCTGCTGCCGGCGCCGACATTGCCGGAACCATGGACGAAATCCAGCCGCGCGTACTGCAGGCAACGCGCGACATATTAGGGCGCCATCAATAAAAAGGAAACAGGGGTGTGGGCGGTTGCGCAACAGATCCAAAGGCTGTGAAGCCGCCCACACCTCCCTGATCTCCCCTAAAACATTGAGGCAGTGCCTACCAAGCTTATTGTGAGTATTTCCAGGAGGATAAGAACATGGAATCCCAGGACATCAAAAACGCAATTTCCGGCGTTCTCGTCGTAGACAAACCGGTCGGTATGACCTCGCACGACGTGGTGCAGGCAATTCGCCTGGGCACCAATATTCGCCGTGCCGGGCATACAGGCACCCTCGACCCACGCGCCTCGGGCGTGTTGGTCATCCTCGTCGGCCCGGCAGTGCGTTTGAGCGAATACGTCTCGGCCTCTGACAAACGCTATCAGGCAATCGTCCGCCTGGGCGCGTCGACAGACACCTACGATGCGGATGGCCGTTTTACCCAGCAATCGAACGTGCCCGTCAACATCACCGAGGCCCAATTCAACGAGACCTTGCAAAAGTTCGTTGGCGAGATCGAGCAGACCCCTCCGCCCTATTCGGCGGTCAAGGTGAAGGGACGTCGCGCTTACGACATGGCCCGCGAAGGCGAAGACGTGGAACTGACCCCGCGCAAGATCAACGTTTACCATCTCGAAGTGCTCGAATGGGCGCCCCCCGAAGTAGTTGTCGATGTGCATTGCTCGTCGGGCACCTACGTCCGTTCGCTGGCAAACGACCTGGGCAACGCGCTCGGTTGTGGCGCCTACCTGGTTGGCCTGCGCCGCACCAAAAGCGGACGCTTCAGCCTGCGTGACGCCGTGCCGCTGCGCAAATTGCAAGATGCCTTCCGCGCCGGCAACTGGTACCAATACCTGATTCCCGCTGCCGAGGCCCTGGCCGACTGGCCTGCTGTGGAACTCGATCCTGACCAGGTGGAAGCCGTCAAGCACGGCCATCGCGTTCCCGCCCGCGCCGAAGACAAACCCGGCCAGGATAACCTGGTACGCGGCGTCAGTATGGCAGGTGAACTGGTGGCGCTAATGGAACTCGATACCGAAGCCAGCGAGTGGCAACCGAAAAAAGTTTTCTTCTCCTAACCTATGCAGCACGCCCACTCCCTGGCAGCCGTTTCCCTGCGTGATTCCTGGCTCACCATTGGCGTGTTCGATGGAGTCCATCGCGGCCACCAGGAAATCATTCGTGAATTAACGGCAGGCGCCCATGCAGATCGCGCGCCTGCCGTTCTGCTTACTTTTTCCCCACATCCCGCCGTCGTATTGGCTGGCAGCGACCTCAAACACCTGACCACGTTAGAGGAGCGCGTCGAACTACTGGCAGAAATGGGTCTCGACACCGTCATCACTTACCCATTCACCCGGCAGGTTGCCGAGCGTAGCGCCGAGGACTTCATGCTTGAGCTGAAACGACACCTGGACTTGCGTCATCTCTTGATTGGCTACGACTTCGCCCTGGGGAAAAAACGCACCGGCGATTATGCGCGCCTATCCGCAATCGGCGCGGAATTGGGATATGGTGTACGCGCCTTCGAGGCTTTCCGTCTCGACGGCGAAATCGTCTCATCCACCCTCATCCGCCAACTGATCGCAAACGGAGACGTTGCCGCCGCCGCCGTCAAATTGGGCCGCCCCTACGCTTTGACGGGAACCGTCATCCGCGGCGATGGGCGTGGACGCACCATTGGCGTTCCGACCGCCAACCTCGATTTTCCTCTCGAAAAAGCCATCCCGGCCAACGGCGTATACGCCTGCTGGGCCATGGTCGAGGGAGCACAACACAAAGCCATGGTCAATGTTGGCGTGCGTCCTACCTTTACCAGTGGTGAAGTCCTGTCACACGTGGAGGCGCACCTGCTCAACTACGAGGCCGACTTGTACGGCAAAAAGCTCCAGCTACGCTTTGTGGAACGCCTGCGCAGCGAGCAAAAATTCTCTTCGGTGGAGGCGCTGGTGGCGCAAATTAAAGCCGACATCGCCCGGGGAGATGCCCTGTTGAACAATCCGCAATTCGGGGTAGCGGCGCGGCAAAATTAGTCGGCGGGGGAGACAGCCGAGGTTCCGCCTACCAAGCCACGGGTCGATTGATCGGTGGCAACTTTTTTTAAAGGGGAACGTATACTGTGATACGGCGGGGAACCCCGCCCGTTTTGACGGAATCCACCTGGAGGTTTTTTTCGATGTCCAAACGAATCTTTTTGGCGCTGTGGGTTGGCGTTCTGGCTTTGAGCGCCTGCAACATCCGCGTTCCCCCCGTGAAGACACCCGGCCCGGATGTGATCACTAAAATCTCGATTGATTCGCCCAAAGCAGATGCCGCAAATTTGAAACTGGCATTCGGCACGGGCGAGTTGACGGTGCTCCCTGCTGCACAGAGTCAACTGGTGACCGGGACGGCAACGTACAATGTTCCCGACCTGAAACCGGTCATCACGTCTGACAGCGCAAATGTGAGCTTGAAAGAAGGCGATTATACGTTGGGCAGTGCGCCGGTCTTGAGCGGCGTCAAGAACCAATGGAATCTGAATCTGGGTAACACGCCGTTGAATTTGAGCGTGGAGGCGGGCGCGTACAAAGGCAACTTTGATTTCGGCGGACTTTCCCTGTTGAACCTATCCGTTAGCGACGGGGCAGCGCAGACGACAGTAGATTTCTCGACGCCGAACAAAACCCGTATGAGCGTGTTTTCCTACAAGACTGGCGCCTCGAACGTTACCCTGAAAGACCTGGCAAACGCCAACGCGGCCACAATCGTTTTCGAGAGTGGCGCCGGCAACTATAAGTTGGATTTCGGCGGCACGTTGCAAGACGACACCAGCGCGACCATCCGGACCGGCCTGAGCAATCTGACCTTGATCATCCCGAAAGGGTTGGCCGCTACCGTGAACGTGTCCAACGGCCTTTCCAACGTTCAGTTCCCTGATGGATGGGCCCAGAACAATGACACCTATACCCAAGAGGGAAGTGGCCCACAATTGACCATCGTCGTCGAAATGGGCGCAGGTAATTTGCAGGTCACCCAGTAAACTGGCAAGAACAACCACGCCGACAGAGCATTGATCATAAAAATGCCTGTCGGCGTAACCCTAACTCGGACGAGCCGAAACCAAAAAGGGAAAGTCGCACAAGGGGTGACACCGCAGGGCGGTGAGAAACGGGATCAGCGCGAGGCTGTTCCAACGGCGACTTTCCCTGCGGGTGATTGTAGCACGGCGAACAGGCTTTGGCATTTGGAATATTCTGCGAATTGTGGTTAGATTGCTCAACCC
>JBJKRF010000137.1:0-27501 GCA_046704785.1 Anaerolineales bacterium
AGATGAAAGCTCACGCTCCCGACGCAGACCCACGTCCGGCCGCGCCAGCGAATGACGCTTGCCTTGGATTTTTCCGGGCGCCCCATGTTCAGGGTCAAGCAGGCGTTCTTCTCGGCGCACTGTTCGATGAAACCGGGCGAAACCGGAACAGGTTCATTCTGACCACCTGCCTCAGTTGCGCGAGTTGGTAACGATTGAATTGCGTGGCTCGTGTCTCCATGGCAAACTCCAGACGACAAAGTGCAACAAAAAACACACCCGCTGGCTGACGATTTTGTCGGCGGTTAGATGGGTGTGTCTGAATTACTTGCTGGGGGTAGTGTAGCAATAATCCGCAAAAGATGTCAATAACTTTTGCGGATTATTGCCAAAAACAAACGGCGGGACGCCGTTTGTCAGGTAAACTGAATGCAATTAGGCAGCAAGACTGGTTTTGGGTTTATATGGGGTTCCGTCTGAGTTAAATAACGTTTTCCCTTGCCCACCGCGCTGCCGATAAATTTCGGCGCAATAAGCAACGTCAGCCTCATCAATCAGCACTTTGTTTCCTTCCCTGCCCAATTGCTTAATGACTCCTGCTTTTACCCAATTGCTGATCGTTTGCTGTGTGACAGCATATTCCCTGGCTGCCTTGCTGATCCAAATAGGTCTTCCACGCAGGTTGGCAAATAATTTATATTCCGGCAGGTCTTCTTTCTTCAAGGGCAGGCTGTCTTCGGTCACGATCATCTCTCCATCGGGTAGGGTTCCGCCCTTGATTCTACCAGATTCGATTAACGCGCGCACTTGCCCCTGGCTCAGGCGCAATCGCCGGGCCGCGTCAGGGAGAGAAATATAGCGGGGCAGGGCAGCCATCGTTTTCTCCAAAGGCTTACATCCGAGGACTCGAACCTCGGGTCTGATCAGAACGTCCAAGATTTCGCGCCGAATAACATCAGCGCGAAATCTTATTGGCAGCTGGGGGCGAAGGATTCGAACCTCCACATACAGATCCAGAGTCTGCTGTCCTGCCGTTAGACGAGCCCCCAAATTTGGGCGGAAAAATATTTTACCATTCTGCCATTCATCCGTCTAGGGCTATGCTTGCGCTTCGCTTTTTTGTTCTGGGTTACCCCACACCTTTTTCGCAATTTGAGACATCCTATGCACTGCTGCCCAAAATATCAACTTGAGTATGCGTAAGCGGTGGATGACTTGACCATACCAGAACAGAGAGCGCTCATCAATGCCATAGTACAAACAAAGCCACCATGCAGGTGGGGAACTGAACGTACGCCCCATGTGACGCCAGAATCCAACCTGACGCCAGCGAGCAAATGACCACTGGGGCCATCCGTCTGGGTATTGGCCGGGCCCAGCAAGGGGACTGATCTTCTTGATTGGAATCACTTTTTCATAAGCAGACGGCAATGGAGTCAGGCTGTAAAGAACTGCAAGCCGCTTCAAAAAAGCAGGCTCGCGCTGCTCAAGCGCCGACCAATCCAGGCTCGTAGCATGCCGTTCAACCACGCCAAGAATGTCAGCGGACCATTTGAGGAGTAGGGGCCTATCAGCACGAGCGCCGGACAAATGCCGAACCAAATGTCGGATTAAATAACACAAAGTGTCAGCGGAAGATGGAACATAAACAGCACAATCATTTATCATCAAAATCTGTGGCGGTTCGTTGAAATCTCTAAATTCATTGTCAGGGGAATTATCGTTAAAAGCACGGTGGTACGGGTCGTAATGATGAAGTTCGACATGCACAGAAATACCGTTCCGCAACGGCGTATCGGCTGTCAGCTCTTTGGGTAGCAGCCCCAAAGTTGGATCGGGGACATTTACGCGATACCCGACGCGAGCAAGCACATGTAGGGCTTGCAGTATATCGCTTTTCTTGAGCAGCAGGTCGATGTCGCTCGTGGGACGTAGGGCAGGGTCCGGATAATACTGGTAGGCCAGCGCCAGTCCCTTCAAGACCAGGGGACGTATGCCTGCTTGCTCAAGCAGAGCCAAAATCTCCATCAGAACAAGCATATACGCCTGGTTACGGGCACGATGCCGCAGATAGAGCCCGCGCAGGCTACGTTGAGCTTCCGCCGGAATCGCAACACCAGCTTTTTGGAAATGGTACCAAAGCAGGGGGCTCACGCCATAGAGTTCGGCCTGGTCCGGCAGCACATCCCAGGCAGTAAAGTTATGCAATTGCTCGTTCAGTCGATGATAGAGAAGCGGATGTCCCTCGGAATGAGCGCACAAAGCCAACAGGCGGAAGGTGGGCGTCAGGCTTGTTTGATCCACGCAGTTGCGCTTTCGATGTCGGAATAGTCCAGGCTGTAGACAGTCACGCGCCGGGCCAAATCGGCAGCGGCCTGCATACCGGCGTCTGGCAGATTGCGCGCATTCACGAGGGTTTGCAGCAAACGGAACAGGGCATCAGCGGTGGTCAGCTTCGTCACGCAAAAAGACGCATCCGGGACGTAATGGGGGAAAACCAACAAACGAGGGGCCGCCTGCGCGCAAATTCCATCTGCATTCAACAGACAGGGGTCGATCCAGGTACTGTCATCCGAAAAACGGAGAAATCCGTCTGTATCGGTGTTGGGCAGCCAGCGTTGCCAGATAAAGGCCGAGCCGCGTTTCAGGACGAGCGAGCGTGCCAGCCCACTGATTTGCTGGGTTTCCGCCGAATAGACGATGACCTCGTCGGTCAGATAACGGAATCCGCTGGCCGTCAGCCAGGCTGCCAGGGACGACTTACCGCGGCCGCTCTGCCCGCACAGGATGATCCCATCCCCTGCATTTTCCAGCGCCGCAGCGTGGAAGACCGCACCGTTGGTGCAGTCGCCGTTGAGATGGGTGATGCCGTCCTGCATCAACGACCACAGCGCCTGCTCGAAGGATAGCTCCGGATGCAAAACGCCGCCATCGACCGAAGCGGAAAAGCGCGTTTCTGAGATGGTGGCGATGTGGTAATGGGCGATCTCGCGGCCGGTTTCCCCGGCACAGTGCGCGAAATGCGTCACAAGGGTTTTGAAGATTGCTGGATGATCGGAGCTGAACCGGAGATGGTTCCCGCCGAAGTGGACCAGAAAGTTGTTGTCCAGGGGAGTGCTCACGCCGATCCCAGCACCCCGTGCGACATCAGAGTCTGGATAATCTGTGGAACGTCGACGCTGATTTCGCCTTTTGATTCGGGGTAGGCTGCGCCAAGAATTTCTATGATCTCATCCACCGAGCGCCGGCCGTCACATAACTGCCAGATGAGTGCCCCGGTCTGGCTGGCATGGACGATAATGTTCTTAGCGGGGTGTAACAAGATGATCTCGCCGTCCATTTCCTCGATGAGGAAACCGCCGCATTGTTTAGGGTAAAGTGACATTGAATCCAGTAAAACACCAGGGCCGCAACTTTATGAAAGTGGAGAGCGCAAGACCTGTTTTTCGGGGAAGAAATTCAGAATGCGACCCTACAACTTAAGGAAGTTGCGGTACTAACAGCCAGAGTATGGATCCGTAAACGACTGCGCACTGTCACCAGAACTGTCGCCGGGGTTTTCAAAACTCCAGGTTACGATGACCGTAGCGTTATCGTTCCAAGGGGAACCGAAGTCAATGGTAATGCCTGACAAGGTTGCTGTGCCGGTTGCATCTGTATTGATCGTTCCACTAAGCGGTGCTTGTACAGTCACCGTGCCAGCAGTGGTGATCACAAAATGTAATGGTATTCCAGCGTCGGGAGGTGTAATTGTAGCCGTGCTGGAAAAAGGCCCGCAAAAATTGGCATTCGGGTCAGAAATGCCAGCTTGAACGGTATGGCTGCCAACCGACGTTTGCGCATGAGCAGGAAGCGCCCCTACTTCGAGCTCAGGTTTACTCCATTTGGTTGGAATATTGGCCAGCGCGGCGGCGCCCGCGGCGGCGGTTAAAACTTTGATGGCATCCCGGCGGGAAATCTTCCTGGTGGTCGTTTTCGTCATGAGTGCTCTCCTACTTTTTGCAGAATGTATAATGGACCAATAAAATGGATTGTACCATCACGGATGGAAAATCAGAATCATTTGCCCCAAATTCATTTCAATAGTCGGACTTAAGGGGTGGGCAGCATAAGATGCCACCACCCCTTGAAAACCTATTTACCCTTCTCTGGAGAGTTTTTCGAGCATCCCAATGGCCTTTTGGACGCGCGCAAGCACCGTCTTTTTTCCAACGATCTCCATACTTTCGAACAACGGCGGGCTGACGCGCTGCCCGGTAGTTGCTACGCGCAAAAATCCGAAGATCTGGCCGGCGCTCAAGCCGGATTCTTCAACATAGGCACGTAGCGGTGGTTCGGCTGTCGCGATGTCGATTGCTGAAAGGCCGGAAAGAATCTCGTAGCAATGCCTGGCAACGTCCAAAGATTGCGCCACTGTCAGGCCCTTGGCGATCAATTCTTCGGGGATGACCACAATCTCATCGCGGAAGAAGAAACCTGCCAGCGAGACGGCCTCGTCCAGCGTGGTGATACGCTCCTGGATGATAGGCGTCAGTCGCCGTAATGTGCTGTCATCGACTGCGTACCCCGCCCGGACGAAGAAAGGTTTAATACGGGCGGCCAGATCGTCCACCAACAGGCTACGGATATGCGTGCCGTTAAAATGGTCGAGCTTGGTGAAATTAATGGCGGCCGGCGACGGGTTGAGATGAGCGAGGTCGAAGCGTTGCGCCATCTCGTCGAGGCTCATCACGTCGTCTTCAGCCACGCCCCAGCCCATCAGCACGATCCAGTTCAAGACACCCTCCGGGATGAAGCCAAGCTCCTCCAAGTCTTTGACAAAAATGGAATAACCGTCCTTCATGGCGCTGGCCGCCTCGCGTTTGCTCATCTTCCCTTTGCCGTTGGGCTTCAGAAAGACCGAAAGATGCGCCCACGCCGGTTCGTCCCAGCCGAACGCACGCAGGATATTGACGTGCAATGGAAAAGTGCCAAGCCATTCGGAGCCGCGCAAAACGTGCGTGATCTTCATCAGGTGGTCATCCACCATGGCGGCCAGATGATAGGTGGGCCAACCGTCCGATTTGACGATGACGTAGTCGTCGATATTTTTGTTCTCCACCGTTATATCGCCCCGCACCAAATCATGCGCGGTGGTCGCTCCTTCGTGCGGCATCTTAAAACGAATGATATGCTTTTCTCCGCCGGCAATGCGGCGCGCCGCTTCTTCAGTAGTTAACCGCCGGCAGGTGCCGTCATAGTGCGGAGGCTCCTTGCGCTTTTGCTGCTCCCGGCGCATCGTTTCGAGACGCTGCGGCGTGCAAAAGCAGGGGTAGGCATGACTTGTATCGAGCAGCTTTTTGGCGTGCTCCTGATAAATATCATAACGTTCGGTCTGGTGATAGGGGCCATACGGGCCACCCACGTCAGGGCCTTCATCATAAGGCATATTCAGCCAGCGCAGAGCATTAATGATTTCCTGTTCCGCGTCAGGCACCGTGCGTTTTTGGTCGGTGTCTTCGATACGTAAAATAAACTGCCCGCCGGTGCGTCGGGCAAGCAAATAATTATAGAGTGCGGTACGGGCCGTCCCCAGGTGCATATGACCGGTTGGAGAGGGGGCCACACGCACCCGAGCAGGTTTGGAATCCACAGCGATAACCTCCAATGTCAGATATACCCGTCACGGCCACAGATTGCGCTTTTGATACCTATAGGACGTGATCTATCGGGCAAGAAACGCGCAATGTATGACCGTGGGTATTACATAAGCAGGGTCAAAGTTCCAGCGCTTTATGACGCATGATAACACTTTCCACCAGTCCGACGCCAATCATGTTTGCCACCAAAGAACTGCCGCCGTAACTGACGAATGGCAAAGTCAAACCGGTGGCAGGCATTAAGTTTAGATTGACACCGATATTGACAATCGCCTGAAAAGCAATCAGGGTAGCAACGCCGTACGAAATGAGTGCGCCGTAGGGATCACGCGCGGCACGCGCTGCCCACAGGCAACGATAAATCACAAAAAGGATCAGGACAACCACCAATACTGCGCCCACAAAACCCAGCTCGTTGGCAATGCTGGCAAAAATAAAATCAGACCAACGCACCTTCAGGAAGCGCAACTGAACCTGGGGGCCGTGTCCGTACCCCAGGCCGGTCAGCCCACCTGAGCCAATGGCGATCAACGCTTGCTGAATATTATAAATATCGCCATAACGAGCATTTGGATTGGGAGCGACGAAGTTCAAGATACGCTTTAACTGATAATCTTGAATGATATGAAAGTTGACCAGTACCGGGAAACTAATGGCAAGGATCAAAAAACCGGTCACCCCATAGACAATCAAGTGCTTGAGCGGCAGGCCCGCCATCCACAACAGGACGAACCACAAAACCATCAACACGATCGAAGTGCTCAAGTTCGGCTGTAGAATCACCCACGTCGTAATCCCCATCGCCAGCAGAAAGCTACGGATCGTCCACTTGGGGTTATCCATCTCGCGCATGTGCATTACGAAATACCGCGAAAGGACCAGGATAATCACCAACTTGGCAAATTCGGAAGGCTGGATAAAGACAAGTGTGGTCTGGAACCAGCGCGCCGAACCGAACAACGTGTTACCGATGATGTTCAGCGCAATCAGCGCCAGAATCATACCAACGTACAGCGGCTGGTAAATCGAAGCCCATAAATGATAATCAATCGCGGCAAAAGATAACAATACAGCAAAACTAATAAAAGCAAAGACAATTTGCCGGCTGACCAGATTCGTTGTCGTCGTCAATTCGATGTTCCCGGCCACAGCAGAGCGAATCATGGTAATCCCAATAATAACAAGGATTGTGACCGCGCCTAAAAGCCAGAAATCGAAATAACGCCACGAGCCTCCACGTAACATAATATGCTATCCATCCACACAACCCGGACGGCTGTGCAGAAAATCGAATTTATCCTGTGCGGCGACGGCCTGACGCCTTAAGGGGAATGTCAGCGACCAAGCGCTGCGAACGCCCCTCATGCGCAATATCGATATGGACGGCAGACGGGTCGATGTCAACATGGCGCGAGATCGTCTTGAGCAGATCGTCTTTCAAGGCTTCCAACACGGCGGGGGTCAAATCTGTGCGGTCATGAATCAAGACAAGTTGCAAACGTTCCTTTGCACTTTTGGCGCTGGCCTTTCCGGTGAGACGCTCAAAAAAAGACATGGTTATTTCCTCCCCGCCAGCTTCGACAAGCGACCCCAAAGGCCCTGCGCATCCAGGTCCATAAATGGAATCTGCTCTCCATTCAATCGGCGCGCAATATTACGAAAGGCCTGTCCGGCCTGACTCTTTCCATCCATCGCCAGGGGGACTCCTTTGTTCGAGGCCACAATCACATTCTCATCTTCAGGAACAATGCCCACCACGTTGATACGCAACAAGTCGTAAATATCATCAACGGAAAGCATATCTCCACGCTTCACCATCGTCGGGTTCAGCCGGTTGACGATCAAGGACGGCGCTGATTTCTCTTCCGCCTCCAACAGCCCAATCACACGGTCTGCATCACGAACGGCGGACATTTCCGGGTTGGTCACGAGCAGCACATCGTCGGCAGGCGCCACCGCATTTCGAAAACCGCGTTCGATGCCCGCGGGGGAATCGATCAGCACCCAATCGATCTCAGTGCGAAGCTCGTCGCACAGGCGGATCATATCGCTCGGCGAGACCGCATTTTTGTCGCGCGTTTGCGCCGCGGGAATCAAGAACAGTTCCGGCAAGCGCTTATCGCGTATCATCGCCTGACGAATTTTGCAGCGGCCCTCAACAACATCCACGAGGTCATAAACGATACGATTTTCCAGCCCCATGACCACATCGAGATTGCGCAGGCCGATGTCGCCATCGATGCACACGACCTTCTTTCCACCTGCGGCCAAAGCGACGGCAAGGTTGGCAACAGCGGTCGTCTTGCCAACGCCGCCCTTTCCCGATGTGATTGTCACAACTTTTGCAGTCATCAGCTACTCCGTCAGTCTGGTGTCCACGGCTCAGCCTGGAGCCGACCTTCTTTAAGGCGAACCCTCTCAGGTTGTGGTTTGCCATTTCGATCCGGCGTGATGGCAATCTCTCCGGCAATGCGCAGTTGGGTAGGCGACATATCGAGAGCGCAAACGAACATCTCCGGGTTTCCCTGCGCCCCAGCGTGGACAACCCCGCGCAGGCGTCCCCAGACGATCACGCTGCCCCCGGCGATGACCTCTGCCCCCGGATTTACGTCGCCGACGACGATGACGTGCCCGGCGAATTCGACCCGCATCCCGGAGCGCAGGGTCTTACCCACCCATAGCGCGGTATCGTTATCGATACCTTTTGCGGCTGGAGGAGGCCCCTCTGGCAGACGCGCCTTATGGATGCGAGTTGCCAGCCCCAACATTTGAGCCGTATTCTCAGTGACTGGCGACTCAGACAACACCGCCCAAAGAGTAATATTGCGTTCGGAAAGCCGGTCGCGTAGCGCAGACAACTCAGCAACATGCAGGATGTGGCTGCCAACATCCAACACCAAACGCGCGCCCTGGAAGAAAGCCTCCTGTTTCTCGACGTGCTCGAACAAAGCGCGTTCCACCACAGGCCAGCCCGAGTCTCCCAGGGAGACCAGCAAGCCATCGCGTATGCCTTTGATCTGTACGAGAGGAGTGCCATCGGCCATGGACATACCAGCCTGAAAATGTCGTTGAATTATAGCGGTTTTTCGGAATTTTTCGTGACGACGGTCGTTATGGTGTCGGCGTGAAATACCGCGCACATTAGACCTGTTTTACCACGCCGATTCCCAAAGAACCATTATAGCATAGGGGTGCCTTCCGCCATTTATACGGCAGGCACAGGAACATGACAAATTGGAAACAAATTCGCGGACAGATGTGCCACGCACTCATCAGCCTGTACGTGGCACATCATGGATAGATCTTCTACAACTCATCGTCCGCAGACAAACAATATCAAGGCGATGTCGTCGTTTGGTTGGAGTCAATGGCCTTCAACTCGAAATAAGCATTCATAACATCATGAACGATAGGCGCAGCAACCGTGGCGCCCTCACCGCCATTGTAGGCAAACGCAACGATTGCAATTTCGGGATGGTCGAACGGAGCGTAGGCAAGCGTCCAGGCGTGCGCCGGCCAATCGCCAAACTGACACAGGTTTCGGGCTTGCGCCACATTATCACAATATTCGGCAGTGCCGGTTTTTCCTGCCACGGCAATCGGCATATCTTTGAATATATTGTGAAGCGTGCCGGTCGGATCCGTAACTGCCAGACGCATCCCTTGTTGAACCGCCTGTAGAACCCAGGGCTGCACGCTCTTCGTGCGGTTCAGATCCGTGCAGTAAGCGCCATCGCACTGAAAGTCCTCGATGAGATTTTGGGCGGTCATATCCCAGCGCTCATGAGGCTGGAACGGTGAGATTTGCCACGCGTTCGGCGGAGGAGATGTGTAGACGGTTTGGTCAGTTGTGGAAATCCACTCTGGGGAACCATTCTTGCCGGTCATCTCGTTATAGAGATTGCCGTCTGCATCTCGCCAGACCGGGATCACTTTTCCCGCATTGTCGGTCACTTCCCGAACCACGGTTGGCTGCATCTGCTTTCCATTGTTGGCAATCGTCGCCGCCGACAAGAGCACCTGTAACGGCGTCGCCAGAACGTAGCCCTGACCAACAGTGGCAATGTAAGTATCGCCCGTCGACCAATTCTCGCCACGGTTGATACGCTTCCATTGAGGCGTCGGCACCAGTCCGGCAGCTTCACCCAGCAAGTCGATGCCGGTTTGTTGGTCGTAACCCAGCGCCCGCGCATATTGACGAATGCGTTCGATATCGAGGCCCGTTGGAATTTCAGTTTTATAGCCACCGCCCAGCTTGTAGAAACACACATCGCTGGAGTACGCAATGCAGTGATAGAAATCCAGGTGACCGAATCCACCAGGATCCAGGACGCCGTTTCGGTCATAGATCCAATCGACGAACTGGCGCTGGAAACCGGGGTCGTGCGGCGAGAACGTTTCCGTCAACGTCAGGAAACCGGGTGTGTCGACCACCGTCGTCGGTTTCACGATGCCTTCATTCAAAACGCCAATGGCCGTCGCCAGCTTAAACACCGAGCCGGGCGGGAATTCGTCGGAGATGGCATGGTTTAGCAGCGGCCTGCGCGGGTCTTGTGCCAGTTGCTCATAATAATAAGAGGGGATGAATCGAGCCATTCGATTATTTTCGTAGGATGGGTAAGAAGCCATGGAGAGGATCTCTCCCGTTTGGGGATTCATCGCGATCACAACTCCAGACGAAATACGTACCTGTCCGAAATAGGAATTCCAATAATCGATCCAACTCGTCAGGGCCGCTTCGGTTGCCTGTTGAAAACGGGTATCAATCGTCAGTACCAGATTGTCGCCCGAAACCGGCGCGATGGGCGGCTCAAGATTCCCCAATTCCTGCCCGGCAACGTCCACTTCAACGACACGCTTGCCCGGTGTGCCCTGGAGCAAATCCTGATAATAGGCTTCCACACCGGAATACCCTACCTTGTCGCGGTTGGGATCGAAACCGAGGGAAACGTATTGTTCTTCCAACGAGGCGGGAATCGGCCCCAGGAAGCCGATAATATCGGAGGTGAGTTCCCCCGTCGGGTAATCGCGGATAGGCTCGATCTGTATGCCGACGCCCGGCCAGTCCATGGCTTTCTCGCGCACCACTTCGGCCATCTGCTCGCTGACGTCACAGTCTATCGCTACCGGCGTATAGGGAGCAATCGAGTCTTGGAGATCCACCAGTTGCGTAATGCCAGGGCCCGAGACGCAGGCTGAAACCTTTTTGGCATCATCGACCGTCCCGTGATTAACAGGTACTCCCGTCAGCGCAGACAAGTCGCGATAAATCTGTTGAATGTTGGCCTCATCATCGGGCAAACTGGCCGGAGTCACTACAATGTTGTACGAGGCAACATTGCGCGCCAGGATGTAGTTATTGCGGTCGTAAATGATCCCGCGCGAAGGCGCAACACTGATTGTGCGTGTACGGTTTTCGTCGGCGCGCGCACGCCAGGAAGCAACCTGTAGAATTTGCAACTCGAAAAGCTTTGTCATCATCACACCAAATCCGGCGATGATGACGAGGTAGAAAACCACAACTCGCCATATCTCAAACTGCGTACGAGGAGCTGTCGATGAACTCATGCGAATTCCTCCATGGGGTATACCCACAAAGCTAAATCACGAATCAGGGAATAAACTGGTAAAACAACCAATAAATTCAAGAATAGGCTGGGCAATGTAATCAAAGCCAGTGCATCACCAAACTGAATCGGAGAACCGTTTAATCGCAAAGCGAAAAAGGATAACAAATGGGTCAACAACGTCCCCAAAAACGTCACAGAAAACAGGGCCAGCACTGGCGTCTGCCAGACCAGACTTTGCACAAAACGAGCCATTAAGGCCACCACCAGAAACCCAGCCAGAAAGTCGTAAGGCGGCAAACCGGAGACCAGGGCAACCATCAAGCCACCTAGCAGCGCCCAATGCAAAGCCGTTTCCACTTGATGTTGAAGCGACCACGAAACGATCACCAGCAACATCAGGTCAACTGAACCCGAAAGCAAAGTAATTCGGCTGACGATGGCAGTCTGTAGCACCAAGATAAGCGCCAAAAGCGGCACCGCAATCAGGTTTTTCATAGAGGCTAGGGGGTGGGAACCAGCGGTGCAATGTCCACAGGCCGGAACGAAGTAATGACCAATACAATTTTTAGCTGGGTAAAGTCTACCACAGGCTGGACTGTAGCCTGCTGGAACAGGTCGCTATCCCGTTTACGTACGTCGAGCACCTGGCCGACGATCAAATCGGCCGGATAGCCGCCGCCCAAGCCCGAGGTTAACACCACATCACCTGGGGCGAGCGGGATGTCCTGGCTCGCCATATCCAATGAAAGATTGCCGGAGACCGTCCCCGTCAGGATGACCTCGCTCTTTGACTTTTCCAGTTGGACATTGACCACCGAAGAGGGATCGGTAATCAATTGAACGCGCGCAGCAGTACTGATAACCGCATCGATGCGCCCGACCAACCCCTGGTCCGTCACCACCGGCATACCGCGTCGAATCCCATCGTTCGAACCGCGATCGATGATAACGTAGCGCAAGAACGGACTGGGGTCGCGTCCGATCACCGAGGCGGCCGTATATGAATTTTCGGGGTTTTCACGAGAGAAATTAACCAGCGCTGCCAGCGCTTGCGTTTCCGAAACTTGCTGTTGTAATTGGACAACCTGTGCCTGCAAACGGGCCACCTCGTTTTGCAGGTCGGCATTCTGCTGACGCAAGGTAACCACGTCGCGTGGCACAGTCAGAAAATCCTGGACGACCAGGAAACGGGTCGAAAACCAGGACTGGGTTGCTACCAGGAATGTATCAAAACGATTGGAAATAGCACCAAAATACCCGCCCAGTGCAAGCGCCATCACACCAGCGACCACCAAAAAAAGAATAGCGGTCTGCACAGAACGGGAAAAGAAATTTCGCATTTTAGAGTTCTACCACAACAGCAGCCAAAGCTGCAAGGTAGCTCATCAGCTTACACAGGAGTTTCTAAAGTAAGAAAATGTGCTCAAGAGTGGCGCGTACTGCCACGTTCCAGGCCAACCAGGTAATGCCGCATACTTTCGAATTCGCTGAGAACCACACCGGTGCCGCGCGCCACACACGTCAGCGGGTCTTCTGCCTGCCAGACGCGCAGATTCAACTCGTCGGCGAGCCGGTCGGCCAGCCCCTGCAAGAGGGCGCCGCCACCCGCCAGGCAAATCCCCGTATCCATCAAATCTGCCACGATCTCCGGCGGGACTTCGTCCAATGCATCGCGCACGGTGTCGATAATCACCTGTATCGAACCAGACAAGGCATCGCGAATTTCCACCGACGACACTTCCACCGACTCCGGCAACCCGTTGACCAGGTTACGCCCGCGAATCTCCATCGTTTTCTCCTGCGGCAATGGGTAGGCCGAGCCAATTTTCATTTTGACTTGTTCGGCCACCCCTTCACCAATCAGAAGGTTATATTTGTTGCGCACATACTGGACAATGTCTTGATCCATTTCGTCGCCGGCCACGCGCAGCGAACGGGAGATAACCACCCCCCCCATCGACATCACGGCGACCTCGGTCGTCCCGCCGCCGATATCGACCACCATCGAGCCGCGCACCTCGCTGACAGGTAAGCCCGCCCCCAAGGCTGCGGCAATCGGCTCCTCGACAAGATACGCTTCGCGCGCGCCGGCTGACATGGCCGCGTCATAGACGGCGCGTTTTTCCACTTCGGTCACGCCGGCAGGAATCCCAATCACAACGCGCGGACGCGGCAAGGGCACCACGCTTTGTTCATGCACCTGGCCGATGAAGTAAGTCAACATAATTTGTGTTACGTCGAATTCGGAAATTACGCCATCACGAACAGGACGCACCGCAAGGATTGTGCCTGCTGTGCGCCCCATCATTTCTTTGGCCTTTTGTCCCACGGCCAATGGATCACGTGTCCGTTTATCGATAGTTACCCAGGAAGGTTCATTAATAACAATACCCTTGTTCTTAACGTAGACAAGAGTATTTGCTGTTCCCAGATCTATGCCGATATCAAGTGAAAAAAGTCCAAGCAGCCAGTTAAACGGGTTGAACGCCAAGGTGTTCTCCTCGATGATGTGCGATAATTGCAATAAACCGCGTCGAAGTATTATAACATCTTTCACTAGCCCAAGGACGGTCCCGGATTCCGGGGGTCACGTTCCCGTGCAATTGAGCAGGCATGAGAGCGCCAACGGCAGACGGAACTCGAAAATCATATCCGGGTTTTTTAAGGCATAAGTGAGGCCTTCTTCCTGCCCTTTTCTCTAATTTCGCCAGCGGCAATCACACAAAAGGCTCTACACCCATTTTTGAGAGGAAACGATGTCCAAAATTGCTTTTGTCACGGACAGCACAATGTGCATTCCAAAGGACTATTGTGAACGCTACAACATCACGGTTCTTCCACAAATTCTGATCTGGGGAGAGCAGACGTACGAGGATGGCGTTGATATTTCACCCGAAGCCTTCTATAACCAATTGAAGGCGACCAAAGTGATGCCAACCACTTCACAGGTGTCGGCGCGCAATATGCACGAGGCTTTCACGCACCTCGTCGATGAAGGGTTTGAAGTATTGGGCGTTTTCATTTCGTCAAAGCTATCCGGAACGCTGCACTCGGCTCACCAGGCCCGCGATGAAATGGGCGTGCAGAAAGACAAGGTTGAGATTGTAGACAGTCTGTCGACCGCCATGGCAATGGGCTTCCAGGTTCTGAGCGGCGCGCGCGCCGCCGAACAAGGCGCCTCACTGAAAGAATGCAAAGCGCTGGTCGAGAAGTCGCGGCCTTACACCGGCGTTTATTTTGTGGTCGATACACTCGAGTTTTTACATCGCGGTGGCCGCATCGGAGGCGCGCAACGCCTGGTCGGGACGGCGCTCAACCTGAAGCCCCTCCTCGCCCTGCAAGATGGGAAAGTCGAAGCCATCGAGCGCATCCGAACCAAGACGAAAGCGCTCAACCGTATGATCGAAATCGTCGGTGAACAGTGCGAGGGGAAGATGCCGGTACGTGTGGCAACGCTACATGCGAATGCAGCCGAGGAAGCGCGGGAGACTCTGGAGCGCGTCAGCAAGCACACCAACGCTGCTGAAACGCTCTTCACCGAGGTCAGCCCGGTGGTCGGGAATCACACTGGGCCGGGGACAGTCGGTATTGCTTTCATGGCGGGAATGTAGCCACATTATTCGAGGAGACAGAAGAGTAGATCGCCCATTGTGATCTACTCTTTTTTGTCACCTTTGCCCGTCAGGCGCATCAAAATAGGCAGACTGATGTTTCTCCAGTTTGTTGGGAATTTCCACCGCACGAGAAACAAATTTGCAGACTGTTTCTCAGACGACTATTTTTCACCTGATAGGAGGCTGTAATGTCCATCAAACAGAACGAATCGACCCTCGACCGTATCGTCCGCGCCGTGGTTGGCGTGATTTTGCTCTACGCGGGGTTGGGCGGATTGCTTATTGGGGGCTGGGCTTTCGTGGTCGATATCATCGGCGCCGTGTTGCTGATCACCGCCGCAGTAGGGTTCTGTCCCCTTTACGCGCTGCTCGGATTCAGCACACACAAAGCATAATCAACGCACACAGGATACACATAAGGCGGGTTCGGACCCGTCCTATGTGTTTAAGGGGAAAATGCCGGGGAAGACAGAGGCGTCGAAAAGGGATAAAAAAGCGGGCAGGCTGCCAAAGCCTGCTCCGGCGGCGAATAGATCTCCATACAGAGCGAGTATAATTTGGGAATGGTCGTTCAGCCCATCCCACTCGTGCTTGGTATCGCCGGAGGTTCCGGTTCTGGAAAAACGACCGTCGCGCAAGAAATCTTAAATCGGGTGGGCGCGGAGAAGATCGCCTACCTGCCACACGATGCGTACTACAAGGATTTGAGCGGCCTGCCCCCTGCCCAGCGCGCCGAGGTCAATTTTGACCATCCGAATTCACTCGAGACCGAACTCCTGATCCAACACATTCAAGAACTCAAGGCGAACGAACCGGTCGCCTTGCCGGTGTACGACTTCGCCGCGCACCGGCGCACCAACCAGACGATTCGTATCGACCCGCATCGGGTGATCATCGTGGAGGGAATTTTGATCTTTGCCGATGCGGAACTTCGGTCGCTGTTCGACGTAAAGATTTATGTCGATACAGATACCGACCTGCGCTTGATCCGCCGCTTGGAGCGCGATATTAGCGAGCGCAAACGCACAACAGAATCGGTTATCCATCAATATCTCAAAACGGTGCGTCCCATGCACCTGGAGTTCGTCGAGCCGTCGAAGCGCTATGCCGACGTGATCCTGCCGGAAGGCGGTTTCAACGACGTGGCGCTGGACATGGTGGTAGCACATATCGAGGCCCTACTACATTAAACCAATTCAAATAAGGAGAGCGTAATGAGTTCCAAACAATGGTCAAAGCCCCCTGAAATGACAATCGATCCCCAAAAAAGTTATAGGGCCACCCTGCACACCGAGAAAGGCGAGATGGTTCTTGAGCTGTTCGCCGACAAGGCGCCCAAGACGGTCAATAATTTTGTGTTCCTGGCCCGCGAGGGCTTTTACGATGGGACGATTTTTCACCGTGTGATCAATGACTTCATGGTGCAGGGCGGCGACCCCACCGGCAGCGGACGCGGTGATCCCGGCTACCGCTTTGAGGATGAGTTTCACGCGACATTGAAGCACGATAAACCCGGCGTGCTCTCGATGGCGAACGCCGGGCCGAATACGAACGGGTCACAGTTCTTCATCACCCACGTCCCAACTCCCTGGTTAAATGGGAAACACGCCATCTTCGGTCAGTTGGTCGATGGCATAGATGTGTTGATGTCCATCCCACCACGCGACCCGATGCGACCTACCTACCCAGGCGTCAAAATCTTAAACGTAAGCATCGAGGAGGCCTGATCGACGGTGGATCGGGAAAGCTCTGCACCAGCGAAACCCGAACGCAGAATCACCTGGACGACAGTTTTACGTGCCCTGAGTCTGGTGGCCGTTGTAGCAATCAGTCTTTGGATATTCAGTCTTCGCGGTCACGCACATCGATTCGCGCCCTACGGTTATCCGGGCATTTTCGTGCTCTCGATCCTGGCGAACGCGACAGTTTTGCTGCCCGCGCCGGGCGTTGCCATTGTTTTCGCCATGGGCAGCGTCTTCAATCCGTTTGCGGTGGGAGTCGTCGCCGGGGTCGGCAGCGCCATCGGCGAACTCTCCGGGTACTTGGCTGGATTCAGCGGCCAGGGCGTCGTCGAAAAGACGGACATCTACCTCCAGATCAAACCCTGGGTGCAAAAATATGCCGCAGCAACAATCTTCATCCTGGCAGCGGTTCCCAATCCATTTTTCGATCTGGCAGGTATCGCCTCCGGAGCGTTGAGAGTGCCTATACAAAAATTTCTGTTCTGGTGCGTTTTAGGAAAAATCATCAAGATGTTGATCTTTGCCTACGCCGGCGCATACTCCATTGGTTGGCTCTTTCATCTTTTCAGATAGTCGAGCCAAAAGAATATCAACACCCGGAACGCCCACGTAGAAAGTAGTTTCCGAAGAACCCAAGCCGATAATACGGAGGTATCGATGACGGACAACTACGCTGCAATCGATAGCTATCTCGAAGGCAACCTGCAAGCCAGCCTCGACGAGTTGTCGAAGCTGGTGTCCCAACCCAGTGTGGCGGCCCAAAATCTGGGCTTGAAAGAGTGCGCCGAACTGGTGGCCGGCATGCTCACAAAGCGTGGCTTTCAAGTGGAGATCATGGCAACCGGAGGCGCGCCGGTCGTCCTGGCAGAACGCAAAGGGAAAGTCGACAAAACCTTGCTGTTCTACAACCACTACGACGTCCAGCCGGCGGAACCACTCGATCTGTGGGAGACGCCGCCCTTCGAGCCAGCACAGCGCGACGGGAAACTCTTTGGGCGCGGCGTCAGCGACGACAAAGGCCACCTGACCGCACGCCTGCACGCCCTGGATGCCTTGCTCGCCACGAACGGCGAGCTCCCCTGCAACATCAAATTCATCATCGAGGGCGAGGAAGAAACCTCCAGCCTGCACTTACACGACTTCATCAAACAATACAAGGACAAGCTCAAAGCCGACGCCTGTATCTGGGAATTCGGCGGAGTCGATCACCGTGACGTGCCCATGCAATATTTGGGCCTGCGCGGAATCTGCTATGTGGAATTTTCCACGCAGACTGCCAACATCGATGTGCATTCAGGGTTGGGCGGCTCGATCTTCCCCAATGCAGCCTGGCGATTGGTCTGGGCACTCTCGACGCTCAAAGGCCCCGACGAGAAAATCCGCATTCCCGGTTGGTACGATGATGTCGTTCCAGCCTCGGCGCGCGACCGTCAATTGATGCAGGCCCTGCCCGACGTGGCGGACGAATACAAAACGCGTTACGGCGTCCAACACTTCTTGAAGGGATTGACCGGCGGCGTGGAGTTGCGCCTGGCGGAAGTCTTTGAGCCCACCTGTACCATCTGCGGCTTGACCAGCGGCTACCAAGGCCCCGGAGCAAAAACCGTCCTTCCCGCTCGCGCAACTGCCAAAGTGGATTTTCGCCTGGTTCCGAATCAAATGCCCGAAAAATGTCTGTCCCTGCTGCGCCAACATCTGGACGCCAACGGCTTCAGCGACGTGGAAATCAATTTCCTCGGCGGCGAACCGGCGGGGCGCACCGACCCCGACGATCCTTTTATCCAAATTGTCGTCGAGGCTGCTGAACCCGTCTTCGGAACGAAAATGGCTATGGTTCCCATGACGGGCGGCTCCGGGCCAAACTATCCATTTATCCACGATTTGGGTCTCCCCGTAGCGACGGCAGGGCTTGGTCACCCCGACTCGCGCACACACGCTCCCAACGAAAACATCCGTCTCGACCTGTACCTGAAGCACGCGCGGCACATGGCGCGTGTACTGTGCGAATTCGCGGAATAACCTTGGCAACGCATTTCCCGCCGTTTCACCGCGCAATCCTGGAGACATACACTTATGTAGTGGATTAACCAAAGTGGCCCGTTATATAATGAGGATAGGATGTGCCACACATTCGAGCGCGTTACGTTGTGACACAAAAGTGCATGGCACCTCGTTACAACCAGAAAAACGAGCTTGTCAGGAGGCTTTCATGCTGATTGGCGAACGAATGTCCAAACCCGTTATCACGATTCCCCCCGATCTCCCCATCAACGATGCGCTCAACCTGATGCGGAAAGAACATATCCGCCGTACGCCAGTTGTCAAAGATGGCAAATTGATGGGCATGGTCTCGGAGAATGACCTGCTCAATGCCTCGCCATCCCCCGTAACCACCTTGAGCATTTGGGAAATGAACTACATGCTCAGCAAAATCACCGTGTCCGAAATCATGGCCCACAATATTTTGACCGTTACCGAGGACACCCCTATCGAGCAGGCTGCGCGCATCATGGCCGATAACAAAGTCGGAGGCCTGCCCGTCATGCGCGACGGCTATGTCGTCGGAATCATCACAGAAACCGACCTGTTCAAAATATTTCTGGAATTATTCGGCGCTCGTGAAATCGGTGTACGCGTCACGGCGCTGGTGGATGAGAAGCCCGGGCAACTCGCCCGATTGACACAAGCCGTCTCTGAGAAAGGTGGCAACTTCATCGCCTTCGGCCAATTCACCGGCGAAAATCCCAGCAACCGCATCGTGACGTTCAAAGTCAAAGGCCTGGATCGCGACGATCTCAAGAAAGCCATTGACCCAGTAGTCCGGGAAATTCTCGACATCCGCTCCTAAAAAGAGAATGGCCTCGTTGGAGGCCATTCTGATCGACAATATCCCGGACAGTGACTATTCCCTACCGCCGGAACGGATGCGCCGCTGCGGCTTTTTCTCGCCCGGTCGGTTAGGACGCACTTTCCCCGCAGGCCGTCTCGCCATTTTGGAACTTATTCCGCGTTGCGGTGTTTCTTCCTTTAATGCCGCCACCTCTTGCGGAGTCAGATAACGCCACTCCCCTGCTTTCAGGTTGCCTAATTGCAAGGAACCGATTCTCACCCGCAAAATGCGCACCACGGGCAAGCCAAGCAGCGAACCAATTTCACGGATTTGGCGCTTACGCCCTTCGCGCATGGTCACCCGCACCCAGGCTCCCTTCCCGGAGGTTGCCTCCATGTGGATCTCGGCTGGCCGCGTTTTATAGCCATCTTCCAGCACAACCCCGCGCCGCCACGTAGAAAGCTGTTCCTGGTCTGGATGACGGGCCAACAATACACGATATACTTTGGGATGACTGTAAGACGGATGGGTCAATTTCTGCGCCAGCTCACCGTCATTGGTCATCAGGATCAGCCCCTCGCTCTCGAAGTCCAGCCGGCCAACCGGATACACGCGCGCAGCAACTGGCACCAAATCTCGCACCGTCTTTCGTAGATCGCCCTCTTCCGGCTCGACGGTTGTCAGAACATAACGAGGCTTATTCAGGGCAACGTAGATTTTCTCCTCGGCTTTAATGGCCTTCCCGTCAACGGTGATTGCATCCCGTGAGGGATCGGCTTTTTGTCCCAAAACAGCGAGTTTGCCGTTCACTCGCACACGACCCGCAGTGATCAAATCTTCACTGGCTCGCCGCGAAGCAAGGCCGGCGCTGGCTAATATTTTTTGCAGTCTCTCTTCCATAATTAACATTATACGGCATTCGCACATCTTGCGGACTCCGATTCCAAAATACCATCCCCTAGAAATCAGATTTACCTCTCAGGAAGGAGCGCCATCAACAAACCTTCGATAACAAAGAATTTCTCGATGCTGTAATAAAACTTAGATTTAAAATCTAAATCACTACCATCATATCTAAACTGCAAACATTTGCCATTGACACTGGCTGACCAAAATCTGTATACTAAAAACACACTATGAGCGTCAAGCACTTTGCCTCATTTCCTGATTCCAAACTCATCGAAGCGTGCCTGAATGGGGAAAGTGAAGCTTGGGAGGCGCTCCTCGTTCGTTACCAACGTCTCATCTATAGCATTCCATTGCGGTACGGGCTGCCGGAGCACGATGCGAACGATGTTTTCCAAAATGTCAGTCTCCTGCTTCTGGAACACCTGTCCAGCCTGCGCGACCGAGAGAGATTGGGTGCCTGGTTGGTCATTACAACGCGGCGCGAATGCTGGCGGATGCTTCGTCAACATCGGGAGATTCCCGTTGTTCCTGAATCTCCGTCGCTGGATGAGCAAGAACCTGGAGAGTCCTACTCGGAAGATGACTTCCTGGCCTTGGAACGCCAATCGATCGTTCGGGCAGCTGTGGAGCAACTGGATCCAACATGCCAACAATTGCTGATACTTCTTTTCTACACTGATCCTCGTCCATCTTACAGCGAGATCGCACAGAAACTCGCTATTCCAGAGGGCAGCATCGGGCCAACACGGGCTCGCTGTCTGGAAAAATTGATGAAGATTTTGGACAAAATGGGATTTTCAGAAACGTAAAGTAGTTCAGCAAGATAAATGTATTTTTTTAATACATCGATTCTCTATAGAATAAAGCTTAAGATTTCTATAGTTTCCACAAAGAAAGCCGAGTCTATGGCACACCCAAACTATAAAACCCTCCTAAACTATATTGAGAATCGACTCCCGCAGACCGACCAGGCGAAAATCGAGGAGCATCTTGCTCATCCCTGCCAGCAATGCATCGAAAAGATCGATCGACTACGTGTGGTTCTGGAAGTAACGAGAAGGAGTCGAACAATTGCTCCTCCAACTCAAGTCCTGGAACGAGCAATCGACATTTATCAAAAACGTCCAGTGACCCGCTCGCAACCTCTTCTGCGCGTGTTGGCCAAGCTTCAATTTGATAGCAGTCTTCGGCCATCGTTTATGCCAACACGCGGAGGAGTAGCCCGAACGCGTCAAATGCTTTTTGCCACGCAACAGGTAGATATCGATCTGCAAATTACGCCCGAGCGTGGCGACCACAATCTGGTGGGCCAAATCCTTGGCACTCAGCCCGCAGAGAAGGAACGTTCACCGGCCTTTGTGAGTCTCCAAGATCAAACCGGTGAACTCATGGAAGGATTCGAGACTGATACCTTGGGCCAGTTTACATTCAAAGGAATCCCAGCAGGCACTTATGATTTGGTCTTCGACCTGGGAAACCAAGAGGTTGTCATTACTGGTTTAGAGTTCAGCAATGACCAATGAGGAATTTGTAGAAACATTTACTTCTGCACCCGATGAACATACACGCCAAGCTTTACTGGAGGAGCACAAAGAATTTCTGAAAGTCGATACCGTGTATGCGTTGAAAGAACGCGCCGATATCTTGCAACGCGACAATGCACATCAAGTCTTGAATGTTGGCTTGGCAGCCGAAAAAATGGCGGAAGGCCTGTCGAGTGACGAAGCTCATGCGCTGGCTTTGTGGATGCAGGCCAATGCCTATCATCATCTTGCTCAGTTTGAATCCGCCGTGCGGTGTTATGAACGTGCGGCGGCCCTTTTTAAGGCGGCCGGAAAACCTCTGGAAGCGGCACGCACCAATATTGGTCAGATGTTCACCCGAATGACAATGGGACAATTCGAGTATGCCCAACTCCTGGCAGAAGCGACCCGTCTGGTCTTCATCCAGGCTGGCGATACGCGTTCCCGGGCAAAGATCGATATGAACCTGGGCCACCTGCATAGACGGCAGGGCCATTCTATGCAAGCGTTGGAATACTATAAACAGGCCACCGAAACCTTTCAATCCCTCGGTGACCCGCTCTACGCCGCCATGACCCAAGTCAATCAGGCTGTTGCCCTGACCGAGCTCGATATTTTCCTGGGCGCCGAAATGCTCTACGAGCAAGCCCGACCTGTCTTCGAGTCTAAAAAGTTACGGGGCGCAACTGCTTCGGTGGATTTCGACCTGGCATGCCTCCGTTATTATCGTGGCAATTATGGCCAAGCCCTGCGCACTTTCGAGCGTGCCCGGGACACCTTTGTGGAGATTTCAGATCGGATTAACATTGCTCGGACCGACCTGGAAGAGAGTGATCTGTATCTCGACCTAAACCTGCCCGATGAAACGCTGCACCTGGCCGGACAGGCCGAAGGTGCCTTCGAGCAAATGGGTATGCCCTTCGAATCGGGTCGGGCGCGGGCCAATCACGCCGCGGCATTGGCCCGCCTGGGCCAGCGGGCGTCTGCCCTGGCCGTGCTGGAGCAGGCACGCGCGCTTTTCGCCTCGCAAGACAACCAGGCCTGGACAGCGCACGTCGACCTGCAACGCGCGGAAATCCTGAGGCAGGAGGGCCAAAATGAGCAGGCCCGGCTGCTGGCTTGCACGGCCGCCCGGGCCTACGCAAAACTGGACATGAAAACCAAGGAAACATACGCCCACATTCTCAGCGCCACGTTGTGGGCGGACGAGAGCCAGTGGGAAGCTGCTTTTCAGGAATTACAGTTCGCCCGTAAGGCACTCGGTAAATTGGCGGCCCCCTGGTTGGAACAACGCATCGAAACATGCGCTGGTCGCATCCATGAAGGCTTGGGGCAAATCGACGAAGCCCTCGAACATTATCAGCACGCAGCCAGCGAGATCGAGAACATCGTAGCCACCCTGACGGCGGAGGAACAACGCACGGCCTTCGTGGCCGACAAACTGGCCCCGTACGAAGCGCTAGTCACTTTATACAGCCAGCAGAATCCTGCTGCCGCCTTCCAATGGGCAGAACAGGCCAAGTCGCGCGCCCTGGTCGACATGCTGGCGGCTGGCCTGCGGCCGCGCTTGCGCATTACCGATAAAACGGACGCGCGCCAGGGGGCAAAACTCCAGGAATTGCGCGAAGAACTCAACTGGCTATATACGCGTTTAACCCGCGGCACGGCGCCGGGCGAGTCAGGCGCTCCTGCCGCCGAACCGGGCACCTGGACCAAAGTCCAGGAGCGTGAGCGCGAGGCCACTTCGCTATGGCGGGAGTTACAAGCCCGGCACGCCGAGGAACTCTCCCTGATTCGGGTTGCGCCATTGCAACCGCAGGAAATCCAGTCCAAGATTCCAGAAAACACGCTCGTCGTGGAATATTTTATCGCCCGCGGGCAGGTCAATGCTTTTGTCCTCGGCCCGGACAGCCTGCGGGTCTACCCGGCGCTGACCCCTCTCGCCAGCCTGCTGCCCCTGCTGGAAGAACTGGCTTTCCAGCTTTCCAAATTCCAATACGGCCCTTCCTATTACCGGCGGCATCGCCAGGTCCTGCTGGAAAACACACAAAGGATTCTCGATCAACTGGGCGAGAAATTGCTCCGGCCCCTCTGGGAACAGGTGTACAATACGAAAGCGATCATCATTGTCCCACATGGCCCGCTGCACGCGCTGCCCTTCCAGACGCTGCGGGTCGAGAATCATTATCTAATTGAGACCCACGCGATTTCGTATGCGCCCAGTGCGGCTGTGTTAAAATTCTGTTGGGACAAGCCCGTCAGTTTCGATGATTCCAAGCCCTTTGCCGGGAAACCGTTACTGGTAGGTCTGCCCGACGAACGTGCTTACCACGTCACCGAAGAAATTCAGGCCCTGGGCAAGCTGTTCGGCGAAGCGGATATCCTGCTGGAAGAACAGGCAACTTTCGAACAGGTACAGCAATTCCTTCCCCATTGCGGCATCCTTCACCTGGCAACCCACGGGCTCTTCCGCCCGGAAGCGCCCCTGCTGTCTTCCATCCACCTGGCCGACCGTTGGCTGGCCGTGCAAGATGTCTACGACCTGGACCTGCAGGCCGGGCTGGTCACGCTCAGCGCCTGTGAGACCGGCCTGGGACGCGACGCTGGCGGGGATGACCTGGTCGGGCTGGTACGCGGTTTTCTCTATGCGGGCGCCGCCTCTTTGCTGGTCAGCCTGTGGACGGTTGACGACGAGTCGACGGCCTGCCTGGTAACTGACTTTTACCGGCAATGGTTGGCCGGTGTTCCCAAGGCCCAGGCGTTACGCCAAGCCCAATTGACGCTGCTCAAGGAATACGAACATCCCTATTATTGGGCCCCGTTGGTCTTGATCGGCAACGAAAAATAAGTCGTATCAAGGGTCGTCGCAAGAGGCGACACCTGTAGGGATGTTTTCCAAAGATTCTTTGGAAAACATCCCTACAGGTCTTCCTCTCTACAGGAATCTTTCGGTAATTCAATTCATTCGATGGTCGGTAGTCTTCTATAAAATAAATGGAGGTAGCCATGAAAAGAACGATCGTTCACCAATGCAGAGTTTTCCTATTCATCTTCGCTGCCCTGGCACTGGCAGTCCCAACCGCCGGATTGGCGCATGCCAGCCCGGCGCAAACGTCCAATCCACCTACCGACGAGGTCGTTGTCAAACCCAAGTCGGGTGTGACCATTGGCACCATCTTGGCGCGTTACAATGCCAGCCTGTTGAGCCAGATCACCGAGAGCGATCTCTACACCCTGCAGCTCCCCTCCGGCGAGACAGCGGATCAAATGCTACCCATCTTGAACACTGACACCGATCTGTACTACGCCGAACCGAATTACTACGTCGACGGTGGACCGCTCGCCGCATTCATCGAGTTTGGCGGGAACGGCGGGCTGCAAACCGTGACCCCGACCCCCTCGGCCAGCGACCAGTGGGCCTGGACCGAAGTGGGCATGTCGGACGCCCAAAAAGAGTCCACCGGGCAAGGCGTGATCGTCGCCGTGCTGGATACCGGCCTGGCCACCGATCACCCGATGCTGGACAGCTCCATCGATGACGGCTACGACTTCGTCGGCATGGACAGCAATTTTTATGATAGCGGCAGCGGCTCCTACATGGGCCATGGCACGCACGTCTCCGGCATCATCATCACTGAGGCGCCGCGTGCGCAGGTCATGCCCGTCCGCGTGCTTAATTCGGACGGCTTTGGCACGTACGAAGACGTGGCTGCCGGCATCCACTACGCCGTGGATCATGGCGCGAAGATCATCAACATGAGCATGAGCGCGCCACTATTGACGCCTTCCCTGTCCGAGGCGCTGAACTACGCTTCATCACACGGCGTGATCATCGTGGCCGCATCCGGCACCGGCGCCGGACCGAACTATCCGTCAGCCGATACCAGCGACTCACTCTTGTTGGGTGTAGGATCCACGGATCAGAACAATAACATCACCTCTTTCTCAGGGCAACCCGGCGACACCAAAGTCTTTGCGCCCGGCGTCGATATTTACAGCGCCTATCCCTACAACGGATATGCCTTGGGCACAGGAACTTCCATGTCTACGGCCATGGTTTCCGGTGAGGCTGCCTTATTGATGTCACGCTATCCAGACTGGACACCCGCCCAAATCGTTCAACGGATCATGGCGGAAACGGTACCCGTAGCGGGCGCCAGCGCCGGACGCATCAGCCTGTCGGAAGCGCTCAATACCGGCCTGGAAGTCAACTATGCAGTTGGAGACATTAACTCACCGAACGACAACGGCATCAAACCGGATATCGAACTCGTCAACAATACGCCGCAGGATATTCCACTGAGCCAACTCACCGTTCGTTACTGGTACACGGTCGACTCGAACCAAGCGCAAACCTTTAACTGTGACTATGCTTCGATCGGGTGCTCCGGTATTGTTGGCACTTTCACTTCCATCCCTAACGGTAGCCCGAACAAAACGGCCACGTCCGACACGTACCTGCAAATTGGCTTCAACGGTAGTGCCGGAAATCTGGTTGCAGGCGGTCGGGCAGATATGAATTTGCGCATCAACAAAAACGACTGGAGCAACTACAACGAATTGAACGACTATTCCTATGACCCGACCAAGACAGCGCTGGCGCACTGGAATCACATTACCATCTATCAGAATGGAACCTTGGTTTGGGGTGTGGAACCCTCTGGAACACAAACCGGGCCAACAGCCACGTCGGCCCCACCGACCAGCACCGCCGCTGCACAACCCAGCCCAACCTCCCCACCGCCAGCGACGGCCACACCGCTCCCAGCCACGAAGACGCCCGCCCCAACCGCGACTGCCTATCCCAGCGCAACACCCACACGCGCATCAACGGCTACTACAATCCCGGCCACAAAGACACCCACGCCAGCACCGGCCAATACCAACACACCTGTCAGCCCCACCAGCACGCCCAGTGGCCCGACAGCCACCCCAGCCAACGGTGCCATCGATGTGCAAATAGTCTCTGCCGGCACAGATAACAACCAGGTATCCGCATTCCATATCCGCGTTCAGAACACCGGCACAAGCGCACAGTCCAACTTCTCGGTCCGGATCTATTTCACTCCCGACGGTTCCAACCCGGCATCCAGTTATGTGCTCGAAAAGTACTGGGATCAGTCTGGGACGGCCACTATCTCCGGCCCGACGCAAGGCAGCGGGAACAACTACTACTTCACGATCAACTATGGGAACGCTTCTCTGGCCGCTGGGAATTCCTGGGAGTTCGACACGGCCCTGCACTTAAGTAGTTGGGCCAGCACCATTGATAGTTCCAACGACTTCTGGCACACCAGCGGAACACTGCCAAGCTCCTTTACAAACTGGACAAACCTTCCGCTGTACGTCAATAATACGCTCGACTGGGGTAGCAATCCCTAGATCATAACAGATTGCTTTTCCAACAACTGGCAAACCTCCTACCGACCGAAAGAGCCGCCCCCAACAGGGCGGCTCTTTCATCGTTAACAGGAATCGCCAACAATGGAATTGGTGTTTACATGCGAAATATTCCCAATCTTCGATTCAACCGTCGAATCGGTCAATATTCTACTGACGGAGATTAATATCTTGCAAAACTTTCGTTGGCAGGAAACTACAATGATAATAGCCTTTCTTTCATTAACAGGCGTCACGACGATAAAAAGATATGTGGGGGGGGGCGGGCTTTTTTGCACCCACCCCCACACATACA
>JBJKRF010000138.1:0-41559 GCA_046704785.1 Anaerolineales bacterium
GGTGAGTGCCGGGGGTGAGATTTGAACTCACGACCAAGGGCTTATGAGTCCCCTGCTCTGCCACTGAGCTACCCCGGCGTGGGTAGAGCGGGGAGATATTACTACGGCCCGATTTTTTTGTCAACAGCAGCGAGCCGTTTCCAAATTGGAACACGGTAATGCACAGGTAAAGCCAACATCACCACCAATGTAATTACCAGAATGAAAATTGCCTCTGGCAGTGCACTTCCCACCAATATCAGATAACCGCGCCAAACAGGTATGCCCGGCCCGGCGATCCCTTGCAGCAGGCTGGGGACGAAGAGACCGCTACACAGCGTAAACGTTGCCACCAAAACCAGGTAATACCCGAGAATACATTTAAACCAGTCCAACGCAAAACGCCTTACTCGCTCACGGTTATCGACATTCCCGTAAATCCAACCGATAGCGCATCCGGCAAGGGTATGCGCCAACAGAACAAACCAGTGCAGCAATGGATTCGTAAAAGGAGAATAAAGAGCTGAAATGCAACCGGTCAAGGCGCCACCGACGGGGCCACTGAAGACCGCCCCAAGCACCACAAAAATCTCACGACTGTCCGCAGAGATACCATAAGCCGGAAGGATCGGCACCCGCATATCGGCCAATTGGGTGCTCATTCCAATCAGTCCAAAGGTCGCAGCGATCAGAATCACTTGCGGAGAGACATAGGCCCGGCGTGACAAAGGCGCTGTGTCGCCGACGCTTTTCATGGTGTCAGCATATCACATTTGCACAGGCGATTCCAAGAGGCAGCTTGGACCTATCGCAGCCAATGATCTGAGAAATTCAGGGGAAATAGTCCCCTTTCGGGCATTCGACAACTATTTCGCCGTAAAACGCAGTACAATCGACCCGGTTTGTTTTGTCGATGTGTGCCATTCCGCTGCTAAAAGCATGTTTTCCAGGAGCCGTTGTGGGGGGATGATTTTTGTAGGGTGGTTCACGTCTGACCCAAATGACGACTTTCCTGAAGATATCGAGCTGTGAAAGGAGACAAAGTGAGTGACGAGTTAAAAGTACAAAATGGACAGGTTGTATCGATGGACTACACATTACACGTAAACGGTGAACTCCTGGATACATCAGAAGGACGTGAGCCCTTGGAATTTCTGCAAGGCTCCGGAAACATCATTCCAGGCCTGGAACGTGAGTTATACGGCATGGTGATCGGGGAGAGTAAAGACGTAACGGTGGCCCCGGCCGATGGTTATGGCACGGTCGATCCACAGGCTTACGTCGAAGTGCCGCGCAACCAGTTTCCGGAAGAGATCCCAATGAAGACCGGTACCGAGATTCAGGTGCGAGATCAATCCGGGCAACCGATGTATGCGCGCATCGAAGAAGTTGGCGATGAAACCGTCAAACTGAACTTCAACCACCCATTGGCCGGCAAAGAATTGCAATTCAACGTCAAAATCGTCCGCCTGCGCAGCGCAACGGACGAGGAGGTCAACCACGGTCATGCCCACAGTCCGGGCCATGAGCACCAACACTGAGTCACAAGCAAAAAGCTCTGCCGGTGGGCAGAGCTTTTTTGTATATCCATCACGGGCCTCATAGAATCACCACACGCCGCATCAGAAAAGCAACACGACCAGCACCGCAAACATTCCACAACCAAAATTGACCCAATCGTTATCCAACCAGCGCCAGCCGCGTTTGTGCGTTGTGAGGATGCCGCAAGTATGCAGGGGATGTTGTTCGGTTTCTTTCTCACAACGTGGACAATAATAAATCGCCTGGAAGGTCGCGCCCAGGAATGAGTCGAACAGGGAACCGAGCCAACCAGCCAGGCCGACGAGCAATCCCATCGTCCAGGGAACAGGCTGCGGGGAGAACGCGACGGCCAACGCCCCGATCAAGCAGGAGCCCGCCAGGGCCACCAGCGTCCCCGTCAGCGAGACGCCGCCCGAGGTGCCTTTTTCGACAACCTGTAGCGGGTTGACAATCCTGCGTGGTGGACGCGGGTCGAGCACGCCCAGTTCCGTGGCCCAGGTATCGGCGTTGACGGCAGCCAACGAGGCGGCGAAGGCCATCCAGACCCAGGGCGCAACAGGGTACAGGAAATGCAAGGCGGCGAAGAGCGTCGCCAGCGCTCCATTGCCCAGCACCTGTCCGGCGTCGCGTTGTCCGCCCTTGGAAAATTTTTCGTTCAGGCCGCTTTTCCGCCCTTTGAAAGCGCGTGTCAAGGCACTGGATGAAATAAAAAAAGTCAGCAACAGAATGGCCCATTGCCAGCCACCGATGCCAAAAATGATTGCGCCCACCACAACAGCCGCCCACGCACCGGAGCGGCTCAGGCTGTGAACGCGGTAAGCCGTGTAGGCAACGAGAAGGGCGATGAAAAAACCAGCCAGAAACTGCATGTCAGGCGGGGGTGGTCAGCAGGAAATATACACCAAAGACAAAGAACAACGAAGACAGCGCGCTAGAGGCCCAGACGACCAGCGCGATCAGGCGTTGGTCGTCGCGTCGGTAGAAATACAGACCAACCGACCAGCCGACCACAAATAGCAGGGCGCTCAAAATTGGCAACAGGATCAACTGCAAGCCTGGCACCACACCCTGCGGTTCTTGCAACGAAGTAAAGCCCAACGGGACACGCTGCAGGCCGGGGATGAGCATAGTCACCCAGACGAACACACCAACGTTCAGAAAAGCCCCCAGCAACCACAGATAACGCACCAATGAACTCTCCCAGGCGCGAGCCACCACAAAAGACGGGTACTGTGAATGGATCTCGCCGGGGTTCAAGCTGCCCATTTCGATGGCTTTCTGGAAAGCCGTCACGAAGGCTGTGGGATCCGCCGGGGAAATGGCATAGACCTTCTGGGCCGTTGCCACGAACAGAATCGTATCCGCCTCGGCAGCCATGAACTCCACGTCGCCCACATCAGGGTGGCGCACCGTGCCCAAAATTCCGCCTGGCAGACTGAAGCGTGGCAATGAAATGGGCGCCACCAACCCCTGACGCGGACGCACCCATTCCACGTCGGCCACAGGAATATCTTCGCGGCGCAAGCCCCACACCAGGTGCAGGCTGTTACGGTCGAGCAGATAGGCACTGTGCACCAACGCATAGACGCGATACCCCAGCAACGGCAGGGGCAACAACGTCACCAGGAAAAGCAGCACCAACAGCATGAAAATTACGCCCACCTGCAACTGGAACAAAAAGACCAGCGAGGCCACGCTGACCGCCGCCAGCACCACCATCGAGACGATGTGGATGATCAGCCCACGTTGACGATAAGGAGGAAACTCTTGCATAAAGTTTAGCCCTCGTGAAGCGCCGCGCGAATCGCCCGGCAGACCTCTTCCACCTGCGCTTCGCTCATCACGCTGCTAAAGGGAAGCGCCAGCCCACGCCGTCCCAGGTCTTCCGTTACCGGAAAATCCCCCTCGCGATAACCGAAGCGCTCGCGCATGTAGGGCTGTAAATGGATGGGCAGGAAATAGGGCCGCACCGGAACGCCACGCGCTTCCAACTTTTTTGCCAGGCTCGCGCGGTCGAGGCCCGCTGCCAGACGAATGACGTATACGAACCACGACATGCGCGTGGTCGCGGCCTCTACATGGGGCGCTTCGACGCCGGCGATCTCGCTCAAACGCTCCTCGTACCACCCGGCCACTTGCTCTCGTTTCGACAAGAATTCGTCTAGCCGGGCCAGTTGCGTCACCCCCAGCGCCGCCGACATCTCGTCCAGGCGATAGTTGTAGCCCAGATAGGTATGCGAAAGCCAGGTATCGCCGGGAGCGCGGCCCTGATTGCGCAGCGCGCGCATCAAATCGGCAGCGGGGTCATCGTCGGTGACGATAATCCCGCCTTCACCGGTGGTCATCTGCTTGTTGGGATAGAATGCGAACACGGCGCTATCGCCCAGCGTGCCGGCTTTGCGTCCTTTGTACGTTGCGCCTAACGCTTCGCAGGCGTCTTCGATGATCTTCAAGTGATGCCTGCGCGCCACCTCCTGCAACGGATCGTAGTCGGCAGGCTGACCAAAGACATCGACGGGCAGCAGCGCCTTCAGGGTTCCCCCGTCGCCGCAGCCCTGGCGGGGCAGCCACTTCCGGGCCTGCGCGCCGCCTGTGGCCAAATCTTGCGCCGCAGTGGCCACCAACTCTGGGGAGAGATTACCGGTCCGCGGGTCCACATCGACAAAAATCGGCACAGCCTGCTCGAAGAGCAGCACGTTGGCCGAGGCCACGAACGAGAAAGGCGTGGTAATGACGTAATCGCCGGGGCCGATGCCCGCAGCGCGCACGCACAGGTGCAGCCCGGCGGTACCGGCGTTGACGGCAACGGCGTGCTTCCGGCCGATGAAGGCGCTGACGGCTTTTTCGAAAGCGACCACCTGGGGACCGATGCTCAAAATGGGCGTCTCGAGCACATCCAGCACGGCCCGGCGGTCGGCATCGTTGAGATCGGGGGAAGACATGGGAATTTTCATACGACCATCCACTCGGCAGGGGCAAAGGCCCCTAGCGGTTTTTTATCCATTCGACGACATGGGAAAGCGACACGGCCTGACTCTCGCTCTCCATGCGGCTTTTCAATTCTACCATTCCGTTTTGCAGGCCGCGCTCTCCCACCGTCAGGCGCAAGGGGCAGCCGATCAGGTCGGCGTCGTTGAATTTGACGCCGGCGCGTTCGTCGCGGTCGTCGTACAACACCGTCAGACCGGCGGCGCTCAAGTCGGCGTACAACCCGTCAGCGGCGGAGGCGGTATCGACGGTTTTCCCCGGCAGCCAGAGCAAGTACACGTCGAACGGAGCCACAGCCGCGGGGAGTCGTAGTCCTTTCTGGTCGTGGAAGACTTCGGCCAGGGCACGCAAAATGGCGTCGAAACGGAACGCGATTCCGGCGGCGAGCAAATCCGCCGGAGATATTTGCAGCGCAGCGCCACAAAGCGGACAGCCATCGCCCGCTGCCGGCAGGATCAAGTCGGTGACGAGTTCGGCGCGGTAATCGCGCCCGTAGTTGACGTTCTTCAGGTGATAGCCGTGTTCGTTGGCTCCGGCCACCAGGTTGGCAGATTGCGGAATCAGGTCATCGACCACGACAAGCGCATTTCGCACACCGAGGGGCGAGGCGTAGCCGGGCACCGCGCCGCAGGTCGCGATTTCTTCGTCCGTTGCCTTGCGCAGCGCGCCGACGGCCTGCGCCAGCTTGGCTTCGCTCAGCGTTCCATCGCCGCGCACAACGGCAAAGATAAACTTGCCATCGCTCAAGCGCGTAAACATCAATGCTTTGGCGGTCATCTCCTTGGGGACGCGGAGAAAAGCCGCCAGCGCCTCGATGCTGCTACACTCCGGCGTGCGGATTTTCTCCAGGGGCGCCGGTTCCTGCGCCGGAAGCGCAGATTTTCGGGAAGGAGCCCGTTCGCGCCGGGCAGTGAATCCGCAGCCTGGGCAATGGACGAGTTCCAGTTCGCCGCTTGGTTGGCTGAAGAAGAATTCGTCTGCGGCGACGAGCACCGGCAGTTCGAGAGAATCAAAAAAAGCCGCGCCGGATTCGCGCGCGGCCAGCGCCTGCAAGCGTTCGAGACTACGCTGCCCTAGCGGCAAAGGCTCGCCGCTGCGCGAGAAATAATTGGCGCGCAACAGCCAGGCCTGTCCCGGCGCGCGCACATTGGCAGGCATTTCACGTTCGGTCTGAATGGAAAGTTCTCGGTAGCGCATGAGATTGAAGGCAAGCGTTGTGAAGGGGATTCGTTAAGGCTGCGAGGGTTCGATGGGGGGCGCTTCCGGTTCGGGGCCCAGGCCGAGATCGACGGTATCCTCCATGCGAATCTGCCCACGTAAGAAAGCGCCGTCCTCGGTCACGAAGGAGGTCGTGACCACATCGCCCCATACACGCCCGGTGGCGCGAATCTCCAGTTTTTGGGTGGTGATGTTGCCCCGCACGGCGCCGGCGACGATGACCGTATTGGCGCGGATGTTTTCACAGGTTACGCGCCCGCTCTCGCCAACGACCAACATACCGTGCAGACCAATCTGGCCCTCGAACGACCCTTCGATGCGTACGCCGCCCGAACCGCTGATGCCCCCCTGCCAGATAACGCCCGGCCCCAGCACCGATGTGATCCGTTCCACGGCCTGGACGACGGCAGGCGGGTTGGTTGGTTGGGTAGTTGAGTTTCGTTTGAACATACGATTCAGTTCAGTATACCGGAAAATTTATTGCCGTTCAGCATCGTTCCCTTCGCGCAGAAAAAACAAAGGGCGCGGATATTCCGCGCCCTATTTTATCATCTAAGCCACTTATTCGGCTTTCTGCTCTTTCATCGCGGCCGGTTCGGGCGAGGCCATGATGTTGTAACCGCTGTCCACATAAAGGATTTCGCCGGTCACATGTGAAGCCATCTCCGAACACAGGTAGAGCGCCGCATTGCCCACATCGTCGGTGGAGATGTTCTCGCGCATGGGCGCCATCTCGGCAAAGCTGCGATGCATATCGCGGAATCCGCTCACGCCCATGGCTGCCAGCGTGCGCAGCGGACCGGCTGAAATAGCGTTCACACGAATCCCCTGCGGGCCAAAATCATGCGCCATGTAGCGGGTGGAGGCCTCCAAAGCGGCCTTGGCCACGCCCATCATGTTGTAATTCGGGGCCACCTTCACCGAGCCATAATACGTCAGGGTCAGCAGGGCCGCGCCCGGACGCAGGATGGGCTGGAAGGCGCGCGCCAGCCCTACGAACGAGTAAACGCTGATGTCCATCGCCAAGTGGAAGCCGGCACGGCTGGTATTGTAGAAATAACCCTGTAACTCGTCCTTGTTGGCAAAACCGATAGAATGTACCAGGATGTCGATCTGGCCGAACTGCTTGGCCGCTTTCTCCGCGACGGCAGCAATCTGCTCGTCGGAGGCCACATCACACTCTTCGACGAAATCGACTCCCAACTGCGCTGCCAGCGGTTTGACGCGCTTTCCCAACACTTCGCCAGCATAGCTGAAACCCAGGTTTGCGCCCTCGCGATGGAAAGCCTGCGCAATCCCCCAGGCGATTGATTTATCGTTGGCGATACCGAAGATCAATGCATTTTTGCCCGATAAAAGGCCCATAGCTCCTCCTAAAAGTGAATCAAATCCGCGCCAGAAAGCGCCACGGCTTGGATTTCCACGGCTCTGGCACACTATATAAACCCACGCGTGGCCCAATCGTCACGCGCTCGTCAGGGATTGGGGAACCCGCTTCGATCCACAGACCACCCGACGGCTCCGTCAGATCAACGCCATTCTGCGCCCTATCGATGCTCAACGCCTGTGTCAGCTTGGCCGGCCCGTCATACGAGTCGAACTTACGGCGAACGCGCATCAGCGTATGCCCTTCAATGGGCGAAATGGCGCGAATCAACACCGCCGCCGGGAAAGCCTCCGCCTCGGTAACGGCATTCAACATCCAGTGCATGCCATACGTGAAATAGACGTAGGCGACGCCACCCGGCCCGTACATGACCGCCGTCCGCAGCGTTTTCCCGGCTTTGGCATGGCAGCCCAGATCGGACTCCCCCACATAGCCCTCCGTTTCGACGATGGTTCCCGCCAGCCGGACGCCGTCCAGCACACGCACCAGCCGCGCACCGAGCAATTCGCGCGCCACCACCAGGGTATCACGCTCGTAAAACGAACGCGGAAGCGGCCTAGCCGCCATGCTGGCCCAAATGCGCCCGGTCGCCGATCACATCCACGCGCCAGCGATGCACCAGGGGATAATAACGTAAACGGCACAGACTAGTATTATCCAGCACAAAACGCGGTCCCTGGTAATTCGGTTGCGGCGCGATACCAAGGATGGCGTACAACACCATATTCAAGATGGCGCCGTGCGAAACGATCAGGTAACGTCCCGCCGGGCGTTGTAGCAATTGGTGCAGCGCCCGCCCGCCGCGCAGGTAAAGCGCCCAGTCGCCTTCTCCCGTTTCAGCCACAGATTCGTACGGATTGGTGAAAACCGGCTCCGGGTAGCGCGCCCGCACTTCCTCCGCTGTCAGGCCGGAACGCTTCCCGTTGTCGCGCTCCATCCAGAGCGGATCGAGTTCCACGTCTGGCAGGTGCAGCCCCTTTACGAGAATCTCCGCCGTCTCGCGGGCGCGGCTCAGCGGGCTGGCAAGTACAGCATCGAATGTCGCCCCTTCCGTCTGGAAACGCTGCGCCAGGGCCAGGGCCTGCGCCCGGCCTTTTTCTGACAGCGGAAAGTCGCTCTGCCCCTGCAGACGATTTTCGGCGTTTCCCACCGATTCGCCGTGCCGGACGAAGGTAAAGTGATAAATACTCTCGATAACGGACATGAAATCACACCAGGGCTACTTCTTCTTCAATAAGTAAACGGGCCGGCCTTTGACCTGCTGGAAAATATAACCGACGTAGACGCCAATAAAACCCAGCAGGATCATGATAATGCCGCTGGCGATCAGCATGACTGCCATCAGCGAACTCCAGCCGGGGACGATTTTGCCGTACTGGCCGGTCAGCCACAGCACCAGGACGTAGACCATTTGCGCCAGCGCCAGCAACAGGAAAAGGCCGCCCACGCTCAAGCCGATGTAAAGCGGCATCAGCGAAAACGAGAAGACCGCGTCTGAGGCCAGGCGCAACATTTTACCGAACGAGTACTTCGACCGGCCAGCGCTGCGCTGCGGTTCGTGATACGGCAGGATCACAGCGCGATAACCCATCCAGGCAATCATGCCGCGCAAGAAACGATGGTACTCCGGCATGGCCTTGAGGGCCTCCAATGCCTGGCGCGAGAGCGCACGGAAATCTGCGGCACCCGGCTCGACGCGCGTGCCACTAATGTGGTTGAGAATTGCGTAGAAAGTGGTGGAAGTGACTTTCTTGAACGAAAACGGCTGGTCGTCTTCGATACGCTGCGCCTGGACGATGTCGTAGCCCTGCCGGATGAGGTCGATCATCTGCGGGAGCATCTCCGGCGGATGCTGGCCGTCGCCGTCCATCGAGATGACGGCCTCGCCCGCGGCCTGATCCAGCCCGGCGGTGAGCGCAGCCTGATGCCCGAAATTACGGCTCAGGGTGAGCACGCGCACACGCCCGTCCTGCGCGGCGAGGGCCTGCAGCGCCGCATCCGTCCCGTCGGACGAACCGTCGTCCACGTACGTCAGCGTGAAGTCGTGCGGCAATGCGTCGATCACCGCTGCAATCTTCGCATGGGTCGTCTCGATCACGCCGGCCTCGTTGTAGACCGGAACGACAATGTCAATCTTCATGGCGTGTTAGCGCCTCCCCAAACAACCGGGAGCCGGAACGACGTCCGCGGCGCTTGTCTTTTGAGTATGACAGATCATGGAACGTGAATGGAGCAGAAAGGCAAAGCCTGCACTGCCGCCGAGAGTATCGCCTGCTGCGCATCCGATAGGTTGGCCGTCTGGGCAACACGCTGCCACACGGCGCACAACGCCGGTTTAAGCACCGGCATGGATCGAGAAACTCGATCGGCCAGGTCGTGCGCCTCTTTCAGGCGACCCGTGCGAGCGTAGGCTTCCACAAACAGGAGATACTCGGAAGGATCGTCGGGATAATAAGGCACCGCAAAAGCCTGGTCTCCGATATGCGCTGCGCGCTGCCAATCGCCCTGCTGCCGGGCAAGATCGGCCTTCTCGTAATAATAACACCAACTATGTTCCGGCTCTGCTCCCAAAAAGGCGGGCGGAACGGCGCTTTGCCCGGCAGAGGCTTCAATCCGGTTGAGGTTGGAAAGCGGCAGCGCGGATTTCGTCCAATACGGTATGACCGGAATTTTGGCGGAGTCCAGCGCCGACAGGTCCGTGGAAGCCGGAAGGCTGATCGCCTGAGCATCGTAAACCGGGTCGAGAATGTGCAAACAGGACGGCGGTGCATAGCGGATGACCAGGAAATTCGAGTCTTTCGTGGCAGTCGTCTTCAGCAGGCCGGTCAGTGAAGCGCCGTAGCGCAAGGAAATAAACGAATATCCATACGTGTTCAAGGACTGCCCGGAGGGAGCATACGTCCAGTTAAGCATGGCAGCCAGCGCCTCGTCATCGTTGAAGTGGAAGGTGTCTTCATCTTCCGACAAGATATTTGTACCGGACTCCAGAGCCGGTGCGCGCCAGACAAGCTGCCACAGGAACGCTCTTTGCACCTTCCAGGCATCCCGGTAAAGCAACAACGTCTGGAACTGCGAACTGACCGCCAGCGTCAGAATAAGCGCTGCCACGAGGGCACGCTGCGAGCGGCTGGAAAGCAAGGCAACCAGACCGGCCAGGAACATCCCAACCAGCGGCAGGAACGCAAAAGTAAACCGATCTTCCGGGAAGGATAAACGAAAGGGCAACGAAGCAATGAAGAAGGGCAGCCCGGCCAACAGCATCCCAACCAGGCTGATGACCAATCCGTCGAACGGGAAGCACGCCTCCTGCGGCGCAGACGCCGGAGGCTTTTCCGGACTGGAATAGCAAAAGAAGAGCGTTCCACCCACCAACACACCCAACACGGCCACCAGGTAGACGAGAGTCCATGTCGGGCCAATCTCACCAAATGCCGGGAGGTGAAAGTTCAGAAACCAGGCCTTGAGATTGATATCGACAATCGCATTCAACGTGGAAAGGCCCAATTTCCCCAATGTTTGTAAGGGACTGCTTATAGTTTTATTGAGTAAATCAGGGGTATAGGAAACTTCCGTTTGGGGCAAGAAATGCCAGTATACGTACCCCACCAGGGGAAGCGCGTAAGGCAGTTCCCACAAAACGACTTTTTTGGGTCGCCGGCCAAAGCGCACCAGGCGCGAAACGGAGTTAGAGCCTTCGCTTTCCGGTTGTCTCCCCAAAACGAGCCACAATAAAAGCGGACGCAGGAGCTCGAGGCCGGCTAAATATTCAAGGGAAATCACCTGCAGGGCGCACAGCAACACCGAAAGGATGTACACCCACCCGATGGGCCGTTCGCCGCGCAGAGACCGCACCATAAAACCCAGCGATAGAAAAAAGACGGCGAAAATGACCCAGAAGTAACCATAGACCATCGCCAGCGGCTGTTGCGTGAAACCGGGGTAAACCAGGAAGATGGCCGCGGCGAAAAACGCTTCGAACTTTCGCTGCGGCCAAAGCTGACGCAGGAACCACCAAAAAGCGAGGCCTGCCAGCCAGCGCATGGCCAACGAGAACGCCTGCCAGAGACTGGGATTCAGGCCAAGCAGCGGCGTGAGAAGCGGTTCGACCCAACCGCGCAACGGGCGACTATCGGCAAAATAAGCGCGCAGACCGGGCGCGCCCAGGTGTATACGGATCCAGGCAAAAACCCAGTCGTCCCAATAATAGCCGAGTTGGTTCAGGAATGGTCCGTAGGTCAGCAGCAGCAAAGCTAACAGAGCCAGGGGGAAAATCCATTCGGGTACAGATCGCCTGGATATGCGTTCGTTGAACACAGTCCCTCTAATTAGGTGCGAATATCGGTTTACGCCGCCGGTTTGCCTTCCATCCGTTCCATGCGGCGCTTTTCGCTCAGTCGACTCATTCCGACCCTCGTTTGGCATAATTCTTGTCGAGCCAGTCGCTGTAACTAGCCTGTTCCAGAATGGTCTTGACCCAGGCAGGGTTGTCCAGATACCACCGGACGGTCTCGCGCATACCCGACTCGATGTCGTGGCGCGGCGTCCAACCCAGTTCGCGGCGAATCTTGGTGATGTCCATGGCGTAGCGCCGGTCGTGGCCCAGCCGGTCAGGGACGTGGGTCATCAGCGAGGCGTGCGGAGCGGAGTCCGGGCGCAGTTCGTCGAGGATGGCGCAAATCTCTTTGACCAGGTCGATGTTATAGGGCTGGTTTCCGCCGCCGACGTTGTACGTCTCGCCCGGCGCGCCTCGTTCGAGCACCCGGCAAATCGCATCACAGTGGTCTTCCACGTACAACCAGTCGCGGATTTGGTGTCCATCACCGTAGATGGGCAGCGCTTTGCCCTGGAGAGCATTCAGCACCATCAAGGGAATCAGTTTTTCGGGAAATTGGTAGGGTCCGTAATTGTTGGAGCAGTTGGTGATGGTGATCGGCAGGCCATAGGTGTGGAAATAGGCGCGGACGAGATGGTCGGAGGCGGCCTTGGAGGCCGAATAAGGAGAACGCGGCTCGTAGGGCGTCGTCTCGCTGAAGGCGGGATCGTCAGGGGCCAGCGACCCGAAGACTTCGTCGGTGGACACGTGATGGAAATGCCGCCCCGTGAATCCACCCGACTCGCTCCAGACGGCCTTGGCCGCCTCGAGCAGCGTGAACGTGCCCATGATATTGGTCTGAATGAAAGGCGCCGGGCCGAGAATGGAACGGTCGACATGCGACTCGGCGGCAAAATGGACGACGGTGTCGATGGCCTGCTCACGCAGCAGGCGCCGCACCAGGGCATCGTCGCCCACCTCCCCGTGGACGAAAGTATGACGGTTGGGGTCGGGCAAATCTTTCAAATTTTCGAGCGACCCGGCATAGGTCAAAGCGTCCAGGTCGTAAACATGAATTTGCGCATCCGCAGTGAGCAGGTAGCGGACGAAGTTCGAGCCGATGAAACCGGCGCCGCCGGTGACAAGGACATTTTTCATTAGAAATCAAACTCCCGCGACAAGGCGTTGCATCCTCAACCCTCTGGCAATCCATAAGGCCAAGTGGATTTGCGGAGGGTGGATAAGTTGTACTCCAGGCCGGAGCATAGGGTTTGATTCTACCACCGGACAAGCGCCAAGTCCCCTCTCCCCAAGGCCGAACCGGAATGCTATACTCGGCGCTGTGCCACGCCAAAATCCGTGCCTGACCTGCGGTGCGTGTTGTGCATTCTTCCGGGCTTCGTTCTACTGGCGGGAAACCGATGAGAACCCCGAAGGAACCGTCCCTCTTGAACTGACCGAGGAGGTCACCCCATTCCTGCGCGCGATGCGTGGAACCAATCGCAAAGAACCACGTTGTATCGCCCTGGAAGGAGAGATCGGGCAGGCCGTGCGCTGTGGCATCTACGAAAAACGCTCTACCTCCTGCCGCGATTTCGAAGTTGATTTCATCGATGGGAAAGTCGTCGCCGGAGCGGAGGATTACGAACGCTGTACGCGGGCCCGCACCAAATGGGGTTTGCCGCCCATCGAAGTAGACATCCTGCGCCCCGCCGCCACAGTTCCGCTAAACCGGACGGAACCCACCCCGAAGATGGAAACCGTCGATCTCGGCACGGTCAGCGCCTTGCCCCCGACGAGAAAGCGATTGGGCGTGTTGGCCCGTTCCACCCGGCGGAAACGCATACGCCGCCGCTTTCCGGGGCGTGGCGGAGCCTCCGGGCCGAGTCCGCTGCCGGGAAGCTGATCTCCTGTTCTGTTGTCAAGAAAGAATTGGCGTTTCCCAAAAAGACTCAAGCCCCGTTCTTCAGGATTTTGCCAGGCTGAGGAACACATCTTCCAACGTCCGTTCGCCCGGCGCAATAGCCGAAACCCGGACGCCGCCCGCCTCCAAGGCATGACGGATCGAACGATCGCTGAAATTGTGCGTCGCAATCATGCGCAAATGATCGCCTGCCAGCCCGGCGCGCTGCACCTCCGGCAACGCCTGGAGCAGGTTAAGTCCGGCCAGCAAGGGCTCGGCATAGATTTCCCAAACGTCACCCGTCACGATTTTTTGTTTGAGCGCCATGGGCGTGTCTATGGCCAGCAGTTTGCCATCGCGCATCATGCCCACCCGGCCACAGTATTCGGCCTCGTCCATGTAGTGGGTAGTCACCAGAATAGTCACGTTCTCCTCGGCCAATTGGTAGATCAGGTCCCAGAACACCCGGCGGGCCGTCGGGTCGACGCCTGAGGTGGGCTCGTCGAGGAACAACAGTTTGGGCCGGTGGACGAGGGCAATGCCCAGGGCCAGACGTTGCCGCCAGCCGGTAGACAACTCACGGGTGAGTTCGCCCTCGTGGCCGTCCAGGCCCACGTGATGGAGCGTCTCGTCGATGCGCGCCTTGTCGGTAATCCCGTAAACGCCGCCGTAAAATTGCAGGTTCTCCCAAACCGTCAGATCATCGTAAATCGCAAATTTCTGTGACATATAGCCCACCCGCGCGCGCACGTCTTCCGTCTGACGGAATGAGTCGAATCCGAGCACGCTCGCCCGGCCTTCGCTGGGCGCCAGCAAACCCAGTAGCATGCGGATGGTGGTCGTCTTGCCAGAACCGTTGGGGCCCAGGTAACCGACCACCTCGCCCGGCTGGATCTCGAACGAAACGTGATCGACGGCGACGAAATCGCCAAAGCGGCGCGTGAGTTGGTCGACGACGATCAGCGGCTCAGCCATTTTTCTGCTCCGACAGGAGGATGAAAACATCTTCCAACACGGGCAGGATGGCGCGCGCTTCGACGAGGGCGCCGCCGCCGGCAGGGATGGCGCGTTTGAGCGCTCGAATCACCTCGTTGGCCTTTTGCGGCTGGACGCGCAGGTGCAGGCGGTCGCCAAAAGTGCGCACATCTTCGACGCCACTTTGCTGGGCGGCAAGTTCCTTCAACAAGCGTATAGGGCTCCCACGCAATTCGACGATGCGCCCATCGAGCAGGGCGCGCAACTGTCCGGGCGTCCCTTCGGCAATGATGCGCCCTTTGCTCATAAAACCGACCTGGTTGCAACGGGCGGCCTCGTCCATGTAGGGCGTCGAAATGATAACCGCCACGCCAGAATCGTCGCGCTCGGAAACCAATTGAATCAGCAGTTGCCAGAAATCCTGGCGCGTGACCGGATCGACGCCGGTGGTGGGCTCGTCGAGCAGCAACACGCGCGGACGAGTGACCAGTGCCGAGGCCAGTCCCAGCTTCTGTTTCATGCCTCCCGACAACGCACCGGCGCGACGTTCCTTGAACGGCGCCAGGCCCACAAAGTCCAGAATCTCCAAAGAGCGCGGACGCCATTCATTCGCTTTCAGGCCGCGGACTTCGGCAAAGAAGCGGATGTTTTCGAGCACAGTCAAATCTTCATACAGCGAGAAGCGCTGCGAAAGGTAGCCGATATTGGCACGCGCCTGTTCGACCTTTTTTTCGACCGAATAGCCGCACACCGTAGCCTGACCGACGTTCGGCAGTAAGGCCCCCACCAGCAGACGCAGCGTGGTGGTTTTGCCAGCCCCGTCGGCGCCAACCAGGCCGTAGATTTCGCCAGCCTCGATGCTCAGACTCAGGTCGTCCACTGCCGTCAGGTCGCCGAAGGATTTACTTAGGTGAGAAGCTTCGATCAAAGCCGTCATACGATTCCCGTTGCTCACTCAGTCGAGACGCTTATGGAAACGCAGCGCAGCTGCGCCCATGATAAGCACTGCAAAAATAGCCAGCGCCAGCACCTGGTTCCAAAGCACCTGAATGCCCACGCCTTTGAGCAACAAAGCGCGCACGATCACCAGATAATAACGTAATGGCATGGCGTAGGAAATCCATTGGAGAACCGGCGGCATAGCCTCCAACGGGAAGAAAAATCCGGAGAGGAAAATGCTCGGCAGGAGCGTCATCCAAACCGTCAACATGGCTTCTTGTTGGGTGTTGGCGATAGTCGAGGCGAACAGACCGATGCCCAGCCCTGTCAGCAGGAATAATGCAGAGAGCAGCAAAATCAAGGTCACACTGCCACGAACGGGCACGCCAAACCAGAAATGGCCGAAGACCAGCACTTCCATTGTGTCGAGAAGGGCCAGGATGGTGTAAGGCGCGATCTTGCCGACAATTAATTCCCAGGAGCGGATGGGGGTGACGATCAATTGCTCGATGGTGCCGCGTTCGCGTTCGCGTACGATGGCTGTGGCCGTCAGGATGGCTGTGATCGTAAACAGGATCATGCCAATCACGCCGGGGATCATGAAGTAGGCGCTGACCAGGTCGGGGTTGTACCAGACCGTCGTGCGCACTTCCACCGGCGGTTGGAGTTTGAAGTTCTGCCCGCTACGCACCACCTGCGCCGAGAGGACATCGGTGGCGTAGGATTGTCCGATCAGTTGCGCCGCCGATAACGAGGTCGAAGCCACGGTGGGGTCCGAACCGTCGAGGATGAAAGCCACCTGCGCGGAACCATGCTTCAGTTGGGTGGCATAGTCTGGCGGGATGATCAGTCCGGCCAGGGCATCCCCCTGCTCGATCAATGTTTGTATCTGGGCTTCCGAATCGACCTCGTAGGCCAGGTGAAAATAGTCTGCGGCGCGATAGGCGTCTAGCAGGGCGCGCGACTCTGTGGTGCGCGACTGGTCGAAAACCGCCAGGGGGACATTGCGCACATCGTTGGTGGCAGCGTAGCCGAGCAGGAACAATTGCATGATCGGCAAGACCAGGATAATTGCCAGTGTACGCGGGTCGCGCAAAATCTGGATGAACTCTTTGCGGATAATGGAAACCAGGCGAGCACGCATAAACTTACTCCGTCGACTTTAAAATGCCGTGCAAATAAATATCGGTGAATGTATCCAAAGCCAATTTGTCTACATTGGTGCGTGTTTCCCGCTGCATTTCGGGCAGATGCACATCACGAAGGATGATCTTGGAAAGGTAATAGGCAAAGAACGTCGCCAGGAAGGAACGGACCAACATCGGCAGCGGCAACGGGCGCACCGAATCGCCATATTCCCGGAGTCGCTGTGCAATTACACTGGCGTCTGGGTAAACCTGCTCGAAAATCTTGGGGATGTGCTTCCCCTTGAATTCGACGATCTCGATCAGCAGCAAGTTGAAGAGTTCGGGATGCCGCTCAAGTTCATCGACCAGGGAATGGGCCGCGTTATGGATGAACTCTTCGGCGGTGGCCCCCGTGGCTTCCTTCAAAGCCGGCAAGACCTGATGATAGGGATGGCGCTCCATAATCAGGGCTTCAAATACATCTTCTTTCGAGCCAAAATGGTTATAGATCCCACCTAGCGCGAGATTGGTCTTGTGGGCAACCTGGCGCATCGAGGTAGCCGCATAGCCCTGACTGATGAACAGACTAAAGGCTGCATCCAGGATGGCCTGGTGAGTACGTTCTCCTCGTGAGATTATTTCTTCGGTCATATCCATATTCGCGGCACAAGAATGTGAACGAACGTTCGTTTTTTATTTTAGGCAGCATTCACATTTTGTCAAGAGGTAGAAAGCCTATTAAACGTTGCCAAATGATAGAATCGCCGTATGGCTTCCTCTGTCGAAGTTGAGCTTCGTGAGCATTTGCGCTATAACGTTGCCGTCAATATGTCAGACGGAGCATTTTATGGTTTGGCGCTGGGCTTCGGTTCTTTCGGTACCATCGTCACATTGTTCGTCACCCGCCTGACGACCTCTCCCATTCTAATTGGAATGATCCCCTCCATCCATGCCATGTGCTGGTCATTACCACAATTGTTTACCGCCGGGCAGGTTGCCCGGTTACGTCGCTTCAAGACCAGCGTCCTGCTTTCCACCATCCACGAACGTATCCCTTTCTTCGGCTTGGCAATCGTGGCCTGGTTCTGGCCAGTCGTTGGGACACAGATAGCCCTGGCATTGACCTTCCTGATGCTGGTTTGGCAGGGATTGGGCGCCGGGGTCACTGCGAACCCCTGGCAAAGTATGATCGCCAAGATCATTCCATCGCGCGCACGCGGGACATTCTTCGGCACGCAAGCAGCAGCATCCAGTGTCATGACCAGCCTGGGAGCCGTCGCAGCCGGATACCTGTTGGCATGGCTAGATAGCCCTACCAACTTCAGCCTGTGTTTCTTAATCACTGGTGCTTTTATGGTCGTTTCGTTCGTCTTTCTGGCCCAGACACGTGAACCGACCGATACGCTCAAGGAAATTCCAACAACGAGGCGACCTTTCTGGCATGACGCGCGGACAATCCTGCGCAAAGACAGCAACTTCCTGTGGTTTCTGGGCTCGAAAAGTATTTTTACCGTCGCCACCATGGGCTTTGCGTTCTATATCGTCTATGCGCTGGAACGCTTCAATATGGACGTGGTCACCGCCGGTTGGCTGACCGCCACATTGACCATCTCCCAGACGTTGGCCAATGCCGGAATGGGCTGGCTCGGCGACCGTTGGAGCCACCGCAACATGCTCATTTTGGGAGCAGTCACTCTCGCATTGAGTTCGCTCCTGGCCTGGGGCGCTACAGCCTTGTGGTGGTTCTATCCCATCTTCGCCCTGGAAGGGCTGGCCAGTGTCGCGCTCTGGACGACCAGTATGACCATGACCGTCAACTTCGGCAACGAAACCGAACGTCCCATGTACATCGGGCTGTCGAACACCCTCTCAGCGCCAACCATCATCCTGGCTCCCCTGATCGGCGGATGGTTGGCTGGCGGCATCAGCTATCAGGCCACATTCATGGTCTCTGCCGTTGTGGGAATCATCAGCGTGGTGATGTTGTATTTTTTGGTAAAAGAGCCTCTGGGCGGCATTACGCCCCAAGTCGTCCCACCGTCCAGCCCGGAAATTCTGTAGGGTTTCCTCGTCACAAAAGATTACCCAGAAGGATAATCGCCAGGCTGACCCTTGAGATGGTTCTTTTGTGCTACTATAAGATTGGGACACTGCTTGTACCATTGTGCACAAGGAGTATAATCCAGCAGTCCAGACGGCCATTCCACAATGTGTCCCATCGTCTGGATCATTTTTCTCTATGGAGGAGAAAATTATGCGTCACCTCTACAAACTCGTTCTGTTCTTCGTTGCAGCCATGCTCGCCCTCAGCGCTTGCGGCCCAACTGCAACCCCGACCACGGCGCCAACGTCTGCACCGGCGATGACCCAAGCGCCAGCCATGACACAGGCCCCGGCGATGACCGAAGCACCCGCCTCCACCGAATCTGCAGCGGGCACTTTCACCTTCGGTATGGTGCTGGTCGGACCGTACAATGACGCTGGCTGGAGCCAGGCCACGTACGAAGGCGGGCAATACGCGGTCGCCCACGTGCCGAACACCAAGCTGATCTACGTCGACAACGGTTTCAGCCATCAGGGTGTTACCCCGGCACAACTGGCCGAACAGTTGGTCGCACAGGGTGCCAAACTGATCATTTTCAACTCCGACGACTTCAAAGACGACTCCAACACCTTCGCCCAGGCTCATCCCGACATCCCCACCATTATGCTCTCCGGCGACCAGTCCTGGAAAGACGGTCAGGCCTACATGAACCTTTCTAACATGGTCAACATCATGGGCCGCATGGAATACACCAAGATGATCGCTGGCTGTGCAGCCGCCATGACCACCCAAACCGGACAGATCGGCTACCTGGGCCCGTTGATCAACGACGAAACCCGCCGGTTGGCATCTTCTGCTTACCTGGGTGCTAAATACTGCTGGACCAATTACCTGCACAACGACCCCGCCAAGCTAAAATTCAAAGTCACCTGGATCGGTTTCTGGTTCAACGAACCCGGCACCACCCTGGACCCCACCAAGGTCGCTGACGATTTCTTCAACAGCGGTTACGATGTGGTCATGTCAGGCATCGACACAACGGAAGCGCTGGTCGAGGCCAAGAAGTTCCACGACGCCGGCAAGAGCACCTGGGCCGTCGCCTACGACTACAAAGACAACTGTAGCGTAGCGCCCGATATCTGCCTGGGCGTGCCCTATTTCAACTGGGGCCCGGCCATCGCCGCAGAAATTCAAAAGGCGGCCAATGGAAACTTCACACAAGACTGGCAATGGAACGGCCCGGACTGGACCAACATCAACAATCCGGATACCAGCGCCGTCGGCTTCAACAAAGGCCCGGCCCTCAGCAGCGACGCCTCCGCCGCCGTGGACAAACTCACCGGTGAACTGGCAAACGGCCTGAACTTGTGGAAAGGCCCGCTCAATCTGCAGGATGGCACGACCTACCTGGCAGACGGTGTAGCCGCCACCGATCAACAAATCTGGTACCTGCCACAATTGCTCGAAGGCATGGATGGTGCTTCGAAGTAACTCTGCTCGATAGCGGGGGAGGGCGTTTGCCTTCCCCCGCTTTTTGCTGTATAACTTGAAGCAAAGGAGCCAGCCCTATGCACGTCGAACTCCGCCGCATTCACAAGCATTTCGGCAAGGTTCACGCGAACGACGATATTTCGCTGACTATCCCATCCGGAACGATTCAAGGAATCCTGGGGGAAAACGGAGCGGGCAAAAGCACGCTCATGAAAATCTTGTCGGGCTTCATTCAAGCTGACAGCGGGGACATCCTGCTGGACGACAAACCTGTCATTATCCATTCTCCTGCCGATGCCATTCAACACGGGATCGGTATGCTGCACCAAGACCCACTCGATTTTCCACCCATGCGGCTGATCGACAATTTCTTATTGGGCCACGCAAGCGGCCTGTTTCCCAACAGAAAACAGGCCATACAGGACTTCCGCAAGCTGGCAGCCCAATTCGATTTTTCCCTCGACCCCGATTCTTACGTCGACACGCTCACGGTTGGCGAGCGCCAACAACTTGAGATTTTGCGCCTGCTCTGGTTGGGCGCCCACATCCTCATCCTGGACGAACCCACCACGGGCATCAGCGCCAGCCAGAAAGAGAAACTGTTCGAAACGCTCCGCACCCTGGCAAAGCAGGGCATGACGATTATCTTCGTCTCGCATAAGCTGGAAGACGTGGAAGTGTTGTGCCACACGGTGGCCGTATTACGCGCCGGCAAGCTGGTCGGCAAGACCAAAGCACCGTTCCAGGCCGCCAAACTGGTGGAAATGATGTTCGGCAAGGAAATCTCCCTCGGCGCGCGAGACGTCGCCGAACCGGGGCGCAGCGTCCTGGCGTTACGCGCACTGGCTATCGAAGGGGGACGTCTGCACATGTCGGGGATCGATCTCGACGCCCATGCCGGTGAAGTCATCGGGTTGGCCGGGCTGGAAGGCAGCGGACAGGGCCCTTTCATCCGCGCCTGCGCCGGGCTGATACGTCCGGTCTCCGGGCAGGTGCTCGTCAACGACCACGACCTGACCGGCAAGTCGTACCACGCTTTCAAACGGGACGGCGTTTCCTTCCTGCCCGCCTCGCGCATGGAAGAAGGCCTGGTGCCCGGCCTGACGCTGATGGAGCATTTCGTGCTCGCCGAGGAGATGAGCGGCCTGTTCATCGACCAGGAACAGGGCAACCGGCTTGCGCAGGAACGTATCCAATCGTTCAACATTCGCGGCACGCCCCTCAGCACCGTCGAGTCGCTCTCCGGCGGCAACCAGCAGCGCGCCTTGCTGGCTATGTTGCGCACACCGCTCTCGCTGATCCTGTTGGAACATCCCACGCGCGGCCTGGACATCGAGTCAGCCATCTACATCTGGGGCAAACTGAAGGAACGCTGCAAGCAAGGCGCCACCATCGTTTTCATTTCATCCGACCTGGAAGAGATTCTGCAATACAGCGACCGCGTGCTGGTCTTTTTCAGTGGGCAGGTAACCTCCCCTCTGGATGCTAATGCGTTAACCATCGCCAGGCTGGGAGAATTGATCGGCGGTATGGGCTGGACCAACTCACCCGATTCAGGAAAACAGGCATGAAGAATAACCTCTGGATCAGCCTTGGCTTTCAAGCCCTGGCCTTGATTCTGGCTTTGGCATTTACAACCGTCGTGTTGTTGGCCGCAGGCGCGCCCCCAATCGATGCGTACGTCAGCGTCGTCAAAGGCACCTTCAGTTCGTTGGACAATATCAGCAATGTATTGACCGCCTGGGCCCCCTTATTATTGACTACTGCCGGTGTATTGATCACTTTCGCCGCCGGATTATGGAACATCGGTATCGAGGGCCAGGTGACACTTGGCGCGATTTTCACAACCGCTGCGCTGCGCGCCCTGCAAACCGGGCCGTTGCCGCCCTGGTCGGTGCTGGTGATTGGCTTTTTAGCCGGGATGATCGGCGGCGCGCTTTGGGCGGCGCTGGCCGGCGCGCTCAAAACCTTCGGCGGAGTCAATGAGATTTTCGGTGGGCTGGGACTCAATTTCGTCGCAAACGCCCTTACCATCTATCTGATTTTCGGTCCATGGAAAAGGCCCGGTGTAGCCTCCTTGAGCGGTACGTTGATCTTCCCTCAGGAATTGTGGCTTCCGACGTTACCCAAAATGCAGCTCAGTCCCTGGTCGCTGGGCATTAGCATCTTGTCCGTCATTATCGTCTACTTTTTATTGCGCAACACCTACTTCGGCCTGCGACTCAAAGCAGTGGGAAAGAATATACGGGCAGCCTTCCTGCTGGGCGTCCCCACCTGGAAATATATGATGCTCTCCTTTCTTCTGTGTGGAGCCCTGGCCGGTTTGGCCGGTGCGGTGCAGGTCATGGCTGTCTACCACCGCTTGCTGCCCAACATTTCGAATGGGTACGGGTTCCTGGGCCTGCTGGTTGCCATGCTGGTGAATTACCAGGCAATCTGGGCCGCCCCGGTCGCGTTGATTTATGCAGCCTTGAACATTGGCGGCATCCAATTGCCCATTCTCCTGAAGCTGGACTCGTCGCTCTCCGGTGTTCTGCAAGGCGTCCTCGTCTTATTCGTCCTGCTGGTGGAAGGCGCACGGCAGCGCATTTTCGAGAAACGACAGGCATAACCATGGACATATCCACACTACTGAATGGTCTGGCAGGAGTCGTCTCCGGCGCGGCGCCGGTCATGTTCGCCGTCATTGGCGAAACGATTACCGAGCGGGCCGGCGTCATCAACCTCTCATGGAATGGTACCATTTTGCTATCGGCCATGGGCGCCTTTGCCGTGGCTGTAGGCACCAACAGCCTGCTGCTTGGTTTTCTGGCGGGCGCGCTGATCGGCGCATTCGTGGCGCTTATCGTCGCTTTTAGCAGCATCACGCTGAAACAATCACAGGTGGCTGTCGGCTTCGTGTTGGCGCTTCTGTGTCTCAGCCTGTCCTACTTCCTCGGCCATGCTTACGTGGGTCAGGCCGGGCCACGCATCAACGCCTTGTCGATTCCCCTTTTGAGCAACATTCCTATCCTGGGTCCCTTGTTTTTCGCCCAAGATATAGCCACCTATCTCAGCTACGTGGTCATCTTTTTGGCTTGGTTCTGGATCTATCGCACGCGCCCCGGTCTGATGCTCCAGGGCATTGGCGAACGCCCGGCGGCAGCGTTCGTGCGCGGCGCCAACGTCAATCGCTTGCGCTACATCTACACGGTTGTGGGCGGCGCTATCGGCGGGTTGGCCGGGCCCACTTTTTCACTGAGCGTCAAAGCCGGTTGGGCCGGGCCGCTCTCCGGCCTGGATGGGTACGGTTGGATCGCGCTGGCAATTACCATCTTCGGTGGCTGGGATCCGCTGCGGACGGCGTTCGGCACCTATCTCTTTTCACTGCTGCAATGGCTGGGGCTCGTCCTGCAACCGGCGCTGCCCGGCATTCCCTCCCAGGTCTTGCAAGTTGCGCCTTTCCCCTTGATGATTCTGACGCTCTTGTTCGTCAACATTGGCAACGCCGAATGGGTCGAGCGCACGCTGGCCGGCCTGCCGGAGCCTACCCGCCATGCCATCGCCAGATTACTGCGCGCCTTGCGGGCCACGCCTCCGGCAGCTCTGGGGATTCCCTTCGACACCGAGTAAAGTCGCAGCCTCAACGTATGGATAAATTCATTGGTTATCACTGCTCGCTGTGCGGCTCCGAATATCTTCCGGGGCAGGTAACGTATACCTGCCCTAAAGACGGGGGCAACCTCGACCTGCGCCTGGACTACGCCGCCATCCGCAAAAAGTACCAGCCCGAGGACTTGCTCTCCCGCGACGCCTCATCCCTGTGGCGTTATCTACCCCTTTTGCCGGTGTCCGACCCGCGAGCCGACCAGACTCCCCTGGGCCTGGCCGGCGGGACGCCGGTCTATACCCTGCCCAGGCTGGCAACCAGCCTGGGGCTGAAAAATGTCTGGCTCAAGGACGAGAGCCGCAACCCGACGGCTTCTTTCAAAGACCGTGCCAGCGCCGTAGTGGTGGCGCGCGCGCGGGAGATCAAAGCCGAAATCGTTGTAACAGCCTCCACCGGGAACGCCGGCGCCGCCCTGGCCGGCATGGCCGCCGCCGTTGGGCAGAAAGCCATCATCTTTGCCCCCAAGAACGCGCCGCCGGCCAAGGTGGCGCAACTGCTCGTCTTCGGTGCCCAAGTGCTGCTCGTTGATGGAAGCTACGACGATGCCTTCGACCTGACCGTCCAGGCCGCCGACGAGTTCGGCTGGTATTGTCGCAACACCGGCTACAACCCGTTCACTGCCGAGGGCAAAAAGACGGCAGCCTTCGAAATCTGGGGTTGGGGCGAAACCGACAATGCGCCCGAGCTTTCCGCGCTGACGATCTTTGTTCCCGTAGGCGACGGGAATATCATCTCCGGGTTGCATAAAGGCTTCAAAGACCTGCTGGAACTCGGCTGGCTGGAAAAGCCCCCGCGCCTGGTGGGCGTACAGGCCCAGGGTTCGGCAGCCATCGCCAACGCCTTTCGTGCCGGAACCGAAAAGATCGTTCCCGTGCAGGCGAACACCCTGGCCGACAGTATTTCGGTAGACCTGCCACGCGATGGAGTCCGCGCCGTACGCGCGGCGCGCGAGACGGGCGGAACCTTCGTCACCGTTTCAGATGCAGAGATACTCAAAGCGCTGGCCGAACTCGGTAAGGTGGGGGTTTTTGCAGAGCCGGCCGGAGCGACTGCTTACGCCGGTTTGACGGCAGCCGCACGTGACGGGTGGTTAGAACCGGATTCTCCCGTCCTGGTGTTAAATACCGGGAGCGGGCTCAAGGATGTGCATGCAGCCATGCAAGCCGTCCCCGCCGCGCCAATCATCCAACCCACCCTGGAGGCCCTCAAACGCGTTCTATGAAGAGCACCTCGGATTTTTCTTTCCGGTACATTGGGCTGCTCTTATTGGTGATTCTGGTTGCCGCGGTGCTCTGGTACGTCCGCGAAGTCATTCGGCCGCTGATAACAGCAGCGCTGATCGCTTACTTGCTCAGCCCGTTGGTCAACCTGCTGACCGAGAGATTGCGTTTGTCGCGTAAATTGGCGGCAAACGTCGTCTTCTTTGTGGCCGTGATCCTGCTGGTTTCCATCCCGGCGGTGGTCATTCCAACCGTCTTCGACGACGCCAATACCGTCATTGCGGATTTGAGCCGCTTGTTCAACAACTTGGAAAGCACACTGAACCAACCGGCCCAAATTTTCGGTGTGCACGTTTACCTGGGAGCGATTATTCCCAATATCCGCAGCAATGTGACGGGCAGACTCAATCCTCAGCCGGGGCAAGCCTTGCAACTGTTGCAAACGACTTCACGCGGCTTTTTGTGGTTCCTTGTCATCATGGTCAGCACCTACTATTTGATGGTCGATTGGGTGGACTTGCGCGGCTGGCTGATTCGGCTGGCCCCAGAAGACCAACGAGGCGACATCACACGCCTCTACATGGAAATCCGCGAGGTATGGCTGCGCTATTTACAAGGCCAGGTGCGCCTGATGCTGATTCTGATGATCATTTATGCCATAGCCTGGTCGGTCATCGGCGTGCCGGGTGCAATTCTGCTGGGCATCCTGGCCGGGTTGCTCAATCTGTTGCCAGAAGTTGGGCCGTTCCTGATCGCCATCCTGGCAACGCTGGTGGCGCTGCTCGAAGGTTCCACCTTCCTGCCGATTTCGCACGTCTGGTTTGCCGCTCTCACGCTGGGTCTATACCTTTTGCTCAATAACTTCAAGACCATCTGGCTGCAGCCGCGCATCCTGGGCCGCAGCGTGCTTCTGCACGAAGGCGTGGTTTTCGTCGCCATTATCGTGGCCCTGGTTTTGCAGGGATTTCTGGGCGTGCTGATCGTGGTGCCGTTACTGGCCTCATTGGGTGTGATCGGGCGCTACGCCCGTCGCCGCATGTTGGGACTTCCCCCCTTCGACGACCCGGAAGCGCCGGTGGAACCAGAGACGGACTCCCCGCAGCCGGACAGCAATGCCAACCAAAACTCCTCTGCATCCAAGCAAAAGACACTCCGAAAGACCAACAAAAGTATGGGAAAATAGAGACATGGAAATCGCCTACTCGATCATCGCCCCCATTTATAACGAATTCGATAATATCCCCGAATTATACCGTCGCGTCAAAGAAGTCATGGATTCCACCAAGGAGCCTTGGGAATTGGTCCTGATAGATGACGGCTCTTCCGACGGTTCGACCGAGCGCATCCGCGAACTGGCGGAAAAAGACAAAGGGGTGCGTCCGGTAATCTTCGCCCGCAACTTCGGGCACCAAATCGCCGTGACCGCCGGATTGGATTATTCGCGCGGTCAAGCCGTGGTGATTATCGACGCCGACCTGCAGGACCCGCCGGAAGTGATCCTCGACCTGATCAAAAGGTGGAAGGAAGGCTACGAGGTGGTCTACGCGGTGCGCGCCGAGCGGGAAGGCGAAACCTGGTTCAAGAAGTTTACGGCGGCCCTGTTCTACCGCCTCATCTATCGCATCACCGACGTGAAGATTCCGGTGGATACCGGCGATTTCCGCCTGATGGACCGCAAAGTGGTCAACGTGATGAGCCAGATGAAAGAACGCCATCGCTTCATCCGCGGCATGGCCGCCTGGGTGGGGTTCCGCCAAATCGGCGTGGAATATAAGCGCGCCGCGCGCTTCTCAGGCGAGACCAAGTATCCGCTGCGCAAGATGTTCAAATTCGCCAGCGACGCCATCACCGGCTTCTCGTATTTTCCGCTGCAAATCGCCACCTATTTCGGATTCTTTTCCGCCGGGGTTGCCATCCTTGCCATCCCGGTGGTCATTTACCTGCGCATCACCGGCTCGCAGAATTTCTTCGGGCAGGCCACCACCCTGATCGCCGTATTGTTCCTGGGTGGCGTCCAACTGATCTCGCTGGGCGTGCTCGGTGAATACATCGGCCGGCTTTACGACGAGGCCAAAGGCAGGCCACTTTACATCGTCCGCGATACGCCGCGAAAAGAATGAGACCATCAGGAAGTGCATCCCGTTTATGCCCACCTGGTTGGAATTTGCCCTTCAAACCCTGACGCTCGCTTTTATGTTGATCGGCCTGTTCGGGCTGGTAGTCCCGGTCTTCCCCGGCCTGGTGGTCATCTGGCTGGCCTCGCTGGTTTATCTCTTCTTCGAAAATCTGGCCGGACAGGTGACGACGCTTGGCTGGGTCATCTTTTCCGTGATGGCCGTGCTCATGCTGGTGGGGAACGTCCTCGACAACATCATCATCGCGCGGAAGATGCGTGAACACACCATCCCGTGGGGGGTGATCGGCATTGCCTTCCTGGCCGGAATCCTCGTCAGCCTGTTGCTCACACCGCTGGTGGGAATCGTCGCCTCGCCGCTGGCATTGTTCCTGGCAGAGTTATACCGGCTCAAGGACAGGGCCAAAGCCTGGGCCTCCACAAAAGCCTGGTTGGTCGGATTCGGCTGGTCCTTTCTGGCTCGTTTCGGAATCGGCGTGGTCATGATCGGACTCTGGTTATTCTGGGCCTGGTCGCAGCCACATTTCTAAATCACTATTCAAGGAGAAAGTTATGCCACCCATTGTCTTTGATATTTTCGATATTCTCGCTGCATTATTGCGCCTGCTGGGAATGCTCATCTTCGGACTGGGCATTGCCTGGTTTGCGCTGGAGTTCTTCCATAAAGGGGAACAAACCTGGCCCCTCCAGGCTGTTGTATTCCTGGGATTTTTGGGTGTGGCAATCGGTTTTGCTGCCTTCGTGCCCGCCGCCGGTTTAGGCGCGTTCGTGCTGGGCGCAGGCATTGGCCTGCTGATGTGGGGTCGTCAGGCGGAGAACAAGGCCAAAGCTGCCGAAGAGGACGAGGAAAAGAAATAGCGTTCGGCCCAATTTCGTTCAACAAACAAGCAAAAAGACTCATCCAGCGTCAATGTTCTGGGTGAGTCTTTCTTTAACTGCAGGGTTCGCCATCCTAATACTTGGCGGTTCTTTAGGACTTCCCGTGGTAAGGTGACTGTCACCTTCTGCCATTAATGTCCAATTACTTTGTTTACAATGTACTCAGTTCTTTTTCCAACTTATGGTAGACCCTTGAATCCGCGCGCTTTCCAGTCCGCCAGACGCTGACGGCTCAGGTCCGAGAGCATCAAGGTCATGCCAAAACCGATCAGAACGTTCGTGATCAGGAAGAAAACGGCCTCCTCGAGCGGCAGCGCGCCGAAGAAAATACCCGTCGATTGAGCCGGGTTGATCGTCCAGATGCCAGATGCGATCGCCAGTGAATCCGTGGCGGAAAGGTAGACCGCCATCGGCAGGATGGTCAGCGCGACGAGTTTGCGCTCGTGCCACAGGATGTCCGCACCGACCAGCACTTGCGGGGCGATGGCGGCCAGCGCCCAGCCGACGAGCGACAGTCCCATGACCAGCACGGAAGAAACGATCAGGATATCCTCGCGCACTCGCTGGGTCAGACGCCCGACCAGGAATCCCTGGGTGAAGACCGAGAGCACGCCCACATAGGCCAGCACGTACCCGGTCTGGGCAGCCGTCAGGTTGAATTTAGTCAGCGCGTAGAGCGAGAAGATAGTCTGGAAGATGGCGAAGGCCACCCCGAAGAAGAAGCGCGTAATCAGCAGCGAACCGGTGAAGGGGCGCTTCAGGGCCTCCATCAGCGCGGATAAAGTTACCGCCGGGCGTTTTTGCGTCATCTGGGCGCGTTTTTCATCGGTGAGCGATTCGGGCAGCCAGAAGAAGACCAGCAGCAGGTTGAGCATGGCCATGCCTGCGGCTGCGAAGGCCGGGACGTCGTACCCCCATTGGCTGAGCACGCCGCCGGTCACCGGGCCGATGATGAAGCCCAGGCCGAAGGCTGCGCCGATCAAGCCAGGCCTTGTGAGCGGCTTTTGGCGTCGGTCACGTCTGAGATGTAAGCCTGCGCCACCGACAGGTTGCCGCCGGTGATGCCGTCGATGATGCGGCTGAGGAACAGCACCCACAGGGCGCGTGCAAAGCCCAGCAGCATGAAGCCCAGGAATGTCCCGAAGATGCTGACCAGCAGGATCGGACGGCGGCCAAAACGGTCGGAGAGACGTCCGAGAATGGGCGCGCCGATCAACTGCATCAGCGCGTAAGATGCGATCAACAGCCCGGTGACGAATTCATTGGCATTGAAGGCCTCGGCGTAATACGGTAGCAGCGGCAAGATCAGGCTGAAGCCGAGCAGATCGATGAAAACGACCAGGGTGATCGAGAACAAGCGTTTACGGTACATAGGCACCTTTCAAGTGAACAAATTGCAAAATAGGTGCGCAAAACTACCCGAAGGTTAAAAACACTTCGATTGAGCATCGAAACGATTTCGATTTACAGATCCGGTTTGTAGGCTTCCTTGAATTCCAATTCGAATTCCGGCGTTTTACCGGTTTTGGTCCAGTTCTCCCAGGTCACGCGCAGGATGCCCAAAAAGGGTGTCCAGGGTTTGATGCTGCGATATTCGAGAAATTCCTTATGATTATTTTCCAGCACTTGCACCAGTTTTTCGGCTGATCTTTGCGGTGTAACAGCCAGAAAGCGCAGCACAAAAGCATAATTCTTCATCATCTCTCTTGCGCCTTCGCCCACTACCAGCGGACTGGTCAGCATATCGGTCAACATCATGCCGGGGCTGAAACCCAGCACCTGTACGCCCGAGCCTTTGATTTCCTTGGCCAGTGTGCGCGTGAACGAGGTCAGCCAGGCTTTTGTCGCGCCGTACAGCCCCGTGGGCGATGCCGGGCGCAGGAACGAGCCGTTGCCATAAATGTTCACCAGCATTCCGGCTTTTCGCGGCAGCATATATTTCAGTGCAGCCTGCGTGCCATGCATGGCGCCAATATCATTGGCCATGAACATATTGGCGGCTTCTTTCGGGTCCATTTCCAATACATTCCCGGCCGCGTAGGAATAGCCCGCGTTGTTGATCCAGACGTCGATCTGGCCGAAACGCTCGACCGTTTTATAGGCCAGTTCATGCATCTGTTTTTCATCGCGGACATCGGCCAGTTCACCCGACACCTTACCATCTGCTTCGAGGGATTTGAGTGCACGCTGCAAGGCTTCCGCGCTGCGCCCGCTGATGACCACCGTTGCCCCGGCTTTGAGCATTGCCCGCGCCGTTGCCAGGCCAAATCCGCGCGTGGAACCGGTGATGACGACGATCTTGTCTTTCGACGAACTCATCATGTGCCTCCTAATCCGTCCCAGCTTCGGCCAGCTGTCGACGTTGACGCCCGAACAGGCGGTACAACCTGTCACCGCCCAGGAAAATACCGTAGAGCAGGGCCACCACCATGTAATCCAGGAAGGGGATGCGGATGATCTCATTCATCTGGATAAAGTGACCGGGGAGAATGTAAACCACCATAACGGCGACCACGAACAGGGCGGCGATGGCGCGTTTTGTCCAGGTGCCCAGTCCAAGTCCATACATCTGGGTCAGCACGATCATGGCGCCAAATCCGAAGGCGAACATCGGCCAGGTGTTGTTGCCCTGATTGATGGCCACCAACACACCGTGCGGCAGCACCAACGCCTCGATAGTAAAGGTCCACCATTTGTTGAGATGCGCGCGGTTGAAGATCAGCACAGACTGCCACAGCAGCATGAACATATAGAAAAATCCAGCCAGGTGACCGATGGTGCCCGCGGTGGGATGATACCAGAAGGTGTAGATGATAGCCCACGAGAACAGGTAGCCGTGATATTCGCGCACGATCTTCAAGAACTTTTCGTGGAATTTGACCTTTTTGCCGAAGATCAGGCCACGGCGCGGGGTTTCCAAGATCAATACCACCATCAACAGTAACGCCACCGAACCGAGCGCCGTTATCTCCGGCACATCCTGCGCCAAGCCATCGTAGAAAAATTGGGTTTGCAGGATGTGTAACCCGATGAAGAGGCCGTTGGTCGCCAACAGTCCCCAATTGAACCAACGGAATCCGCTGGCATACCTCGGCCTCTGGCGCTTGGCTGCGAAGATGAAGCCCCACACGATCAAATTGTGCAGCACGTAACCGCCCCAGGCCGTCAGGCGTGAGAGCGTGGTCGGGTCAGTCAGCCGCCAGGGATATTGGAAGGGCACGGTGGGTCCGACGATGCTGAATCTCACCAGGCTGGCAGCCGTCAAAGCAATGATGGCGGTCAGCCCAGCGGAGAGCAGAGTGCCGCTGATGACGATGTTACGCAAGGTAGTATTGTTTTTCATGCTTTGGATTTTTCCTTCGTGCTCAGGTAATTTGTGAGCCATTCCGAAATAATCGCTCCATCCTGACCAAGCTGATTTCGCAAGGTTTCGGCGTACAGCTTCAAATAAGGATAGAGCGATCCGTTGACATGGTGCGGGCCTAGCATACCATTGACCCAATCAATCTCGCTCTCGATCAATTCCAGGTTCCCCAGCGCCAGGGCTGCCCCCAGGTTTTCTTCCATGTAGTGATTGGCGGTGTAAATGTAATCTGCGGCAATACCTTGCTGTATGGCTTTTTGAGTCACCAACATGCTGATAACAGGCGCGTTGATGCGGTAATTGCGCAGACTGTTTTCTGTCGTATCAGACGGAGACACTTTTTCTTCCATGCGCACCCGATCGGCCAGCAGGTCTTCCACGGTTTGGATGGCGATTTCGATGTCGTTGCCTAGGAAATAGCCCGGAATGTAGGCGTGCAGGTCGGCGTGGACGTTGAAGATGCGTCCCCCGTAGGCGACCTGCGCCCCGGCTTTGGTCAGCGTTTCGGCAGCATCGCGCAGGTTCGACGAGGTCAACAGCAATTGGGCAGCCAGGATGACCAGCAAAGGCTGGATCTGCTCAACGGCTTCGGCCAGTCGCGGCAAGGGTACGTTCGCTCCCAGGTAGACCACGTTCAGCCCGCGACGGCGCAGCATCAGGTTGAGACACATCAGCGAGAGCGTATGCCACTCATCGGGTGGGCAGCCGATCAGGATGGTCTCTGGGCGGGTAGGCGGTGGCGCGGCGGCGATGAGCGCGTCCAGGCGGCGGATGACCAGGGCGGATGCAAAATGCTCGTGTTGGACAGTCACCTGTCCACGATACCAGCGTTCGCCCATTTCGCTCATGCCGCGTTGTAGCACCTCGGCGCACACGGTTTCTATGGGGTAAATGGCAAAGGCTTCGTTGAGTACCTGTTCCGCAGCGGCTTCTTTGAAGGACATACAAGCCGTCAGCCAATTTTCGCGGATGGCCTCCAGCGAGGAGGTGTTCGCCGCTGAGATGGGCGACGCGGCTGCCGAAGCCGTATTCGTTCCCACAAACGGATCCTGCCCCTGGGCCCTGGTCTCGTTCCATATATCCACGGCGCGCGAAATACTCAGTCCCTCGTTTTGGCGGGCTACCAGCCATTTGATGGTTTCGACGTCGTATTGCGAGTACAGGCGATGACCACCAGCGCTGCGGTTGGGCATGGGCAAGCCATAACGGCGCTCCCATGCGCGCAGCGTGTCGGCGCTCAGGCCAGTCTCTTTCAATACGGCTTTCAGATTAAAGACAGGATTACGGCTGATAGACATACAATTTCTCCGGGAATGGGTCAGAATGATTGTGCATGCTCAAGATTGGTCTTGACCATGTTTTGCACAGGTATTGTACCCATTTCTTTGAGAATTCGTTCCGTTGTTAAGCGTGCAGAGAGCAGGACGATCGGCAAGCCTGTGCCGGGATGTGTGCTGGCTCCGGAAAAATACAGGTTCTTGAAAGTCTTGTGACGATTGTGCGGGCGCAAGTAGCCGACCCGCCAGAAGTTGTGGCTCAGACCAAAGGCCGCGCCTTTTTCCAGGTTGAATTGTTCTTTCCAGGTCAGCGGAGTGTTGACGATCTCGAACTTGATATGCTCGCACAGGTCACCGATACCCATTTCCTTTTCGAGGCGGGCGAAAACCGTCTCTCTCGCGCGCACCACCATGGCGGGCCAATCCTGACGGTTGCTCTCGTCCATGTGACCGACCGGCACGAGCACGTAAAGCGTATCCTGTCCTTGCGGCGCAGCCGACGGGTCGGTGCGCGCCGGGGCGTGTACGTAGAAACTGGGTTCATCGGGCAGTCTGTGGTCCTTGAATATCTGGTCGAAGGAGGCTTTGTAGTCGCCGCCCAGAAACACGTTGTGATGTGCGATCTGCGGATAGGTTTTGTCTACGCCCCAGTAGAACATGATCGTGGAGCAGGTATAGAGCTTCTTGTCCAGCTTTTCGGCTTCCTTGTTGGCGGGCAGTAATTCTTCGTAGATGTAAGGCAGGTCTGCATTGCCGACGAAAGCATCCGCCTGATAGGTTTTCCCGTCTTCTGTGACCACACATTCGACTTTGTCCTTGCCAACCAGGATGTGCTTGACGGGGGAATTATAGATGAATTTGACGCCCAGTTTCTCGGCGATGGCCGTCAGCGTTTCGATGCCGCGATACATGCCGCCCATTGGATACCAGACGCCCTCTGCGAGTTCGGTGTATTGCAGCAGGGAGTAGGTGGCCGGGGCATCGTAGGGGCTCAGGCCCAGGTACATGTTCTGGAAGGTGAAAGCGGCTTTCAGGCGTTCATCTTTGAAGTAGTGACCCACATTGGCATAATGCTTGACCAGCGCTTTGAGTTTGAACAACAGCGGCAGGTTGCCCGGGCTGAAATATTCAAAGATGTTGTAGAAATCACGTCCCACGAAATTATCGAGCGACATTTTGTAATGCTGGTTGCCCTCGGCGATATAGCGCAGAAAGCCGCCAAAAGCGGTCTTTTCCACTTTTTCAATTTGGGTCTGCATGTCACCGATATTGGACGTCAATTGGAGTTGCAAGCCGTCGTCGAAATGCACCTTATAAGTCGGATCAATGCGCCTGAGTTCCAGGTGATCGCTCATCTTTTCGCCCAGCGCAGCATAGGTCTCTTCCCAAACTTCAGGCATCAGGAACAGGGTCGGGCCAACATCGAAGCGATGCTCGTCGCGCACGATCTGGTTGCAGCGTCCGCCGGGTTTGTCGTTCTTCTCAAGCACGGTAACGGCGAATCCGTTGCGCGTCAGGCGCGCGGCCGTAGCAATTCCGCCGATACCGGCACCGATCACGAGTGCTGTAGGTTTTGTGCTCATACTTTCTCCTTGCCAGGGGTAGGTACTTTCTGATGTTATGAGTATAGTATTTGTCTATTATTTGTCAAGGTATTTTGGCAAATTCCTTTGCAAAACATTGACAAAGCATAGAAAAACTATACAATATGCCCAGACAAATTCAAGGAGACCATTTATGCAAGCACATTGGGAACGGCGTTTGATCGCTTTGGCAGGGCATGTCGAGCGCCCATCTACACACCCCGTTTTTTCATATCGGGCTGGGAACGCTTCCCTGTTCCAGGCTTACAAGGTTTGCGCTCAGGTGGCCGCGGAGCATAGCAAGTCCTTTTACCTGGCCAGCGGACTGTTGCCTGAAGAAAAGCGTTCCGCAGTGCGTGCGCTGTACGCCTTCTGCCGTACCGTAGATGACATCGTGGATGAGACCGCCGGCGCCGGTCGCGCCGAACGTCTCGATTACTGGCGCGGCATCCTGCGCGGCATACGCCAGCCCCATCCCGATGACCTGATCGCCCAGGCCTGGGTCGACATGCGCAATCGTTATCACATCCCCGCACATTACGCCCTACAGCTCATCGACGGTGTGGCGCGCGACCTGAATCAGGTTCGCTACAAAGCCTTCGATGACCTGACCACTTACTGTTATAGTGTAGCTTCTACGGTCGGCCTGATGAGCATGTACATCGTTGGGTTTAAATCTCCCGAAGCCGTGCCCTTTGCCATCCGCCTGGGCGTGGCCCTGCAAATGACCAACATCTTGCGCGATGTTGTCGAAGATTTTCGCAATGGGCGCATTTACCTCCCCAAGAAAGAACTCGAAGCTTTTGGCCTGAGCGAGGCCGATCTGGCGCACGGCGAAGTTACGCCGCAATGGCGCGAATTCATGCGCTTCCAGGTTCGCCGCACGCGCCAGCTGTATGCCGAGGCGCAAGCCGGAATCCAGTTGCTCGAACCAGACGGACAACTGGCGATCGGTGCCGCATCCGATTTTTACCAGGGCATCCTGGATGCCATCGAGTCGAATGACTATGACGTTTTTTCACGTCGCGCCAGCTTAAGCGCCTGGGAAAAACTCCGTCGCCTGCCAAGCCTGTGGGTGAAACAAGCCGCATCACGAATGCAGGATGCAACCCATTGACTTGAGAAGACGGCTTACTATCAGCCGCCTTTTTCGTTAAACGGAACAGGGACAAAAGGCGGCGCAGACGTCGAGACGGCGGGCACAGCGCGGCGTACGGGTGGAACAGAGCCGTCCATCTTCCCATCGATTTCCACAGAACCGCTTTTTAAATCCACGGGCATTATATAATCAGGGCAAGGAGAATCTTATGGCAAAGACCTTTACTTTCGATGAGTTACAGGATTATCTTACCGGCCTGGTGCCACCGCGCCCGGAGGAAATGCAGGTCATGGAAGCTTACGCCGAGGCGAACGATTTTCCCATCATTGGCCCGGCGGCTGGCTATGTCTGTTATCAGATCACACGCATGATCGGTGCACAAAAGGTCTTCGAGATGGGTTCCGGCTACGGCTATTCGACCGCCTGGTTCGCCAGAGCCGTCCAGGAAAACGGTGGCGGGGTCGTCCATCACGTTGTGTGGGATGCCAAGCTGTCGAGCATGGCGCGCGAGCATCTCGGCAAGCTCGGTTTCGGCAAAATCGTGAAATATCACATCGCCGAGGCGATACAGAACTTGAGCGGCACGCCCGGCCCTTTTGATTTGATTTTCAACGACATCGACAAGGAGGCCTACCCCGAGTCGCTGCCGCTCATCAAAGAGAAATTGCGCTCCGGCGGTGTGCTCATTATCGACAATATGCTCTGGCACGGGCAGGTCTTCGACGAGAAGGACCACCAAACGACCACGGACGCGGTGCGGAACTTCACCGCCGCCATCACCACCGACCCGGATTGGATCGTTACCCTGGCGCCCGTCCGCGACGGCATGATCGTCGCATACAAGAAATAGCGGACAATCATGCACAACTTCGACGCTTCTTTCGACCGGCGTGACACCAACAGTGTCAAATGGACCTATTACCCGCCCGATGTGTTGCCGCTCTGGGTGGCCGACATGGACTTTCCCTCGCCGGCGCCCGTCATCGAGGCGCTGCATAGCTTCCTCGGCCAACGCACGTTTGGCTACGAATTCGCCAACGCGCAACTGCGCGAGACTGTGTCTGCGCGCATGGACAGGCTCTACGGCTGGCAGGTGAATCCGGAGGCCGTGATCGCCACGCCGGGCGTCATCGCCGGCTTCAACGCAGCAGCCTGGGCGGTGTGCCGGCCCGGCGCGGGAATCCTGACCCAGCCGCCGGTCTATCCGCCGTTTTTCCATGTAGCCGATCACGTCGGGCTGGTCAACCAACTGGCTCCCTTGCAGGTCACAGCCGAGGGCCGGCGCCTGCATTACGGCATTGACTTCGACCAATTCGCCGCGGCTTTCCATACCAATGATGCACGCACCGACATGTTCCTGTTGTGCAATCCGCACAACCCCACCGGGCGCGCCTACACCCGCGATGAGTTGCAGCGCATGGCCTCCATCTGTCTCGACAATGAGGTCATCATTTGCTCAGACGAAATCCACAGCGAGCTAACCCTGGGAGCGACGCAACACCTCCCCATCGCTGCGCTTTCGCCCGAAGTCGAAGCGCGCACCATTACGCTGATCGCGCCCAGCAAGACTTTCAACATCCCCGGCCTGTTCTGTGGATTTGCCATCATCCCCAACGCGGGCCTGCGCGCGCGGTTCACCAAGGCCGCCGAACGCATGGCGCAGCACGTCAGCAGCCCGTCGCTCGTCGCGGCACAGGCAGCTTTTTCGGGAGTCTGCGATGGCTGGCTGGACGACCTGCGCGCTTATCTGACATCCAACCGCGATTTCGTCGTCGCGGCCCTCGAGAAAGATTTTCCTTCCATCCGCGCCACCGTGCCCGAAGCCACCTACCTGGCCTGGATGGACTGCAATGCACTGGGCCTCGAACCGGCTCCCTACGAATTTTTTCTAAACAAAGCCAAAGTGGCGCTCAACAAAGGCGACGACTTCGGCCCGGGCGGCGAGGGCTTCGTCCGCTTCAATTTCGGCAGTCCGCGCCAGGTGCTGGCCGAAGGGCTCGAAAAGATGCACACTGCGCTCGAACAGCGCTGAGCAGCCATGAATCTAAAAGATCTCCTTCAACGCGACGCGAATCCGGCTCCCTGGGCCGAAGGTGAAAAAATCCCTTGGAACGATCCCGACTTCAGCCGCCGTATACTCAAAGAGCACCTGACCCAGGCCCACGACGCCGCCAGCCGGCGCACATCCAAAATCAAGAAACACGTCGATTGGATTCACAACGAGATACTGGCCGGGAAGGAATCTCGCATCCTCGACCTGGGATGCGGCCCCGGCCTGTACGCCGCGCGTCTGGCTACCCGTGGGCATACCATCGTCGGAATCGACTTTTCCCCAGCCTCCATCGCCTACGCCGTCAAACACGCCCCTGAAAATTGCACCTACCACCTGGGCGACGTGCGCAAGATCGCATTCGACAGCGGATTCGATCTGGTACTGTTCATCTACGGCGAATTGAATGTCTTTCGCCCTGCCGAGGCCCGTACGATCCTGGAGAAAGCCTACGCCGCCTTGCAACCCAACGGCAAGCTGTTGGTGGAACTCTCCACCTTCGACAGCGTCGAACAGATTGGCAACCAGCCGTCCACCTGGTACAGCGCCCAAAGCGGACTCTTCTCTGATCAACCGCATCTATGTCTGATGGAATCCTTTTGGGATGAAGAGCAGGCTGTTGCCACCGAGCGTTTCTTCATCGTAGAGGCCAATTCAGGAGAAGTCACGCGCTACGCCGCCAGCACACAGGCCTATGAACAGGAGGCGTTCCAGCCCCTGTTGGAAGAGGCCGGTTTTCGCAACGTCAACTTCTACCCATCTCTGACCGGTAAAATGGAAGCTACACCGGGCGAATTTTTCGTCGTCGTGGCGCAGAGATAAGGAGTTCCGATGAAAATCCTATTTATCGGCGGTACCGGGCTGATCAGTTCCGCCTGCGCCGACCTGGCCGTCCAGCGCGGGCACGACCTGACCCTCTTGAACCGTTCTATTTCCGCCAAATATTCCATGCCGCCCGGCGCGCAACGGCTCGTCGGCGACGTGCGCGGCGACCCCGCGCATCTGGCCGAACTCCTGAAGGAACAACGCTTCGACGCCGTGGTCGACTGGATCGCCTACACACCCTCAGATATCCAACGCGACATCCGCCTGTTCAGCGGCAAAACGCGCCAGTTCGTCTTTATCAGTTCGGCCAGCGCTTACCAAAAACCGCCCGCACATTACCTGATTACCGAGGAAACACCGCTCGGCAATCCCTTCTGGCAATATTCGCGCGACAAGATCGCCTGCGAAGAGATTTTGATGCGCGCCTGGCAGCAGCAGGGTTTCCCGGTTACTATCATCCGCCCCTCACTGACGTATGGGCCCTCACAGATTCCGTTGTGCGTCAACAGTTGGGCGCATCCGTACACCCTGATCGAGCGCATGCAGCGCGGCAAAAAGATCATCGTCCCTGGCGACGGCTCGTCGCTGTGGGTTTTGACCTGGAATGAGGATTTCGCCAAGGGGCTGGTCGGCCTGTTAGGGCGGGAGGAGGCCTGCGGGGAGGCCTTCCAGATTACATCTGACGAGGTGTTGACCTGGGACCAGATTTACCGTGAAACGGCGCACGCCCTGGCGCTCGACATCGACATCGTCCATGTCCCCTCCGAATTGATTGCCGCCTATGATGCGGGCATGCTCGGCAGCCTGATCGGCGACAAAGCCAACAGCAGCGTGTTCGACAACAGCAAAGTCAAGCGCTATGTTCCCGATTTCGTTTGCGAGGTGCCCTGGGCCGAAGGGGTTCGCCGTGCGCTGGCCTGGCACGCAGCCGAGGCAGCCCGCCGCAGCGTGGACACAAAAATTGACGGGGTCTGGGATCAGATCATCACGGCCTACGAGAAAGCCTTTCCCCAATAGTCAAGCGAAACGCACCAAAAAAGGCGGATGGGAAAATTCCATCCGCCACGGCACATCCTTTCTAATTTACCTTCAGATTACTTATTCAGATTGCTTAACTTACGGTCAAAGTTTTGCAGTTTGAAGCAAGAACGGGCGAAGACCCTTTTATCGTCCAGGGAGACGTCTGGCTCGCAAGCTTTTCGCCGGCGCCCAGGAGATTGCTCACCCGATCTCACCTCGGTTGTACGGTTCGCTCATCGCTTCGATTTATACCTCCTTTCCTGAACGGAAACGGATACTAAAGTCATGATAGTACGAATCAAGGGGCGATACATTAAAAAGACCCTTCATTATCGAAATTTTAAGAATCTAATTTGGACCGCAGTCAACCGGGAAGCGGCAACCGAATCGAAAAACGGCTGCCCAGGTCAATGCCGGCGCTGTCGGCGGTCAGCGTGCCACCGTGCAATTCCACAATCGACCTGGCAATCGCCAGCCCCAACCCCGACTCATTTCCACTGCGGGACGGATCGCTGCGGAAGGAACGCTCGAAGATGTGAAACAGAGCCTCCGGCGAAATGCCGCTGCCGTTATCCTGAACACAGATAACCAGACTCCCCGCTTCCTGCCGAGCGCTGAGACGAATTTTCCCGCCCTCCGGCGTGTACCGCAAGGCATTGCTGACCAGGTTACCCAGCACCTGCTCCATGCGCTCCAGGTCAATATCGACTTCCGCCAATCCAGATGGCACTTCGATATTAAGCGCAATCCCATGCTCTTTCGCCTGATTCTGATAGGCCGCCTGTGTCTTCTCCAGGAGGTCCTGCGGTGCAACGGGATGCTTGTGAGTGACCAGTTCACCAGCATCCGCCAGGGAAAGCGTACGCAAGTCTTCGACCAAGTGCTGCAAGTGCTGCACCTCGGCCTGCATGATGGCGAAACGTTCTGGCGTAACATCCAGCTTGCCGTCCTTGAGCGACTCGAGGTACCCGCCGATGACCGTCAACGGATTGCGCAGATCGTGGGCGATGTCGGCGGTCATCTGGCGACGCGCCTGGTTGGCGCGCACCAGGTCGGCGCTCATCCGATTGAAAGAGGCGGCCAGTTCACCAAGCTCGTCCTGCGAACGCACCGACACGCGCTGTTCGAGTTCACCGCGCGCCATGGCCTGCGTGGCAGCCGTCAGGTCACGCACGGGATGGGTCAGGGTGCGCGCCAGGAACAATCCGAGAAGCAGGGCCAGGACTGCGCCACCCAGAGCAGCGATCAGCAAGGAATCGTTGACGCCAGCCACGAACTGGTCTTCTGATGCGCTACGGGCAGGCGGTTGCCCGGTTGTCAAAACGGTCCCGACCACAGCGCCGTTGACGGTCACCCCAACGCCCTGGGCGATCACGTCTCCCGGCACTTTCTGTCCAGGGGTAAAGGTTCCGCCAGGGATGACGACGACCTGATGAGTATCTACCAACGCGAACGGCTGGGGGGCCGCAGGTTGTCCCGCGTTTGGAGGCCCTGCAGGCAGCAGGTTTTGCTGGCGCAGCACCTGCCCCACGCCATCCCAGGAACCGTTCGTCTGGTAATAATCGCTGACGACGGCAATGAACTCGCTCCGTCGCTGGTCGAGCAGGTAACGGCTAAACTGGATGGAGGTGGTCACCCAGACGAATACGGCTGCCAGCCCGATGGCAACCAGGCTGACGAACAGGAATGCAAGAGTGAGCTTAACGGTGAGTTTCATATTTATTCAGGACGAAAGCGATACCCAACGCCGAAGACAGTTTCTATATAGATCGGCTTGGCAGGGTCTGGCTCGATCTTGGTGCGCAGGTTGCGCACGTGGACATCAATGGTGCGTTCGACGCCCTCGAAGGTGGTTCCCTGCAATTTGAGCAGCAAGTCGGCGCGGGGAAAGACCCGGCCCGGTACAGACATCAGGGTGTAGAGCAAATCGAATTCGGAAGGAGTCAGGCTGACGGGGCGTCCGTCGACTGTAACAACACGGGAATCCCGGTCGAGGTGGACGCCGCCCACCCTCAACACTTCCGGCTCGGAGACGGCCCGGTCCGCCCGGCGCAAGACGGCGTTGATACGCGCGACGAGTTCCTTCATGCCGAAGGGCTTGGTGACATAGTCATCCGCGCCCAGTTCGAGCCCCAACACTTTATCGGTCTCGTCCAGCTTGGCAGTCAGCAAGATGATGGGCGTCTCGCGTTCCTTACGATAGGCACGAATAAAATCGTAGCCGCTCATTTCGGGCATCATGATGTCGAGCAGAATCAAGTCTGGCTTTTCGCGCCGGGCAACGAAGAGCGCCTCGCGCCCATCACCGGCAATGACCACGCGAAAGCCTTCCCCCAGCAGGTAGTCGCGCACCAGGGTGCGCACATTGGCTTTGTCATCGGCAATCAGGATCGTTTTTGGCATATTCCTATTCTAGCGTAAAAGGCGAGTGTTACGAGTTTGGATAATAAAGGTTCATTGGAAATCATCTACGCGGTGAAGCAGATTTGTGGGGTGGGGGGGGGGGGTGGCGCCCCCAGCCCCCCCCCCAACTCACCCCAAAACCCCCAAAAAA